>DATBEN010000152.1:0-2019 GCA_036276055.1 Caulobacteraceae bacterium | reverse complement strand
GGCGACAACCGCCGCGGCCCCTCTTGGTCCGTCGTGCGCACGGCCCGGGCGATCGCCGGAAAGCCGCCGATCCCCGAAGCGATCATGGTCCCCGAGCGCTCGCGTTCGCGATCGTTCGATGGACTCCAGCCCGCCATGGTCACGGCCTGCCGCGCGGCGGCCAGGGCCAGCAGGATGAACCGGTCCATCTTCCGCTGGTCCTTCGGCGAGGCGGCCTGATCAGGGTCGAATCCGCCGTCGGGATCCTCCACGACCGACGGGACCACGCCGCCGATCTTCGCGGCGACGCCCTCGACGATGTCGTCCGGCAACCTTCGGATCCCCGAACGTCCCGCGAGCAGGCGGCGCCACGCCGTCTCCACGCCGCATCCGAGCGGCGAGACGGCGCCCATTCCGGTGATGACGATGCGGTCCAAGCTGGATGTCCTAGGCAATGGCGATCTGCGCACGGCGCGCCCGTGAGAATTCGACCACGCGCAGGGTCTCGGCGCTCGCCGCCGGTCCTGGCGCCAGGACGGTGTTGCCGGGCGTGAGCCTCTCCCCCGTGTGCGCGTCGGTCACGATCGGCTCGCGCTCGAGACTGGTGAGCGGGTCGCCGAGCAGGAAGGCGCGCTCGTCATCGGCCAGATGCCGGTTTCCCCAGGCGAAGAGGGCCATCAGCACCGGAAAGAAGTCCCGCCCCTTCGAGGTGAGCACGTACTCGTATCGAGCCGGACGCTCGGCGTAGAGCCGCTTCTCGAGCAGGCCTTCGCCCGTCAGATGCTTCAGCCGGCGGGCCAGCATGTTGGGCGCGACGCCCAGACTCTCGAGGAACTCGTCGAAGCGGCGCGCACCCCGAAACGCGTCCCGCAGGATGAGGATGCTCCACCAGTCGCCGACGCTCTCCAGAGCGCGGGCGGCGGGGCACTCCCAGGCGGCGAAGCTCGTGCGGCGCATGGTCAGGACCTAATCTTTTGGCTTTCATTATGCAAGTCACATCGGCGCGCCCACCATGCGCGCGGCGGGTCCTCTCCCATCAAACGAAGCATGGCCCCGCAAACAGCCATCCAGTAACAGGTGGACTAGATCCCGCGGGCCGTCGCAGGCCATCCAGAGACCTGACCCATGGCATTGTTGGTCTTGAGCGTGGTCGGCAGCGACCGGCCCGGTCTTACCAAGGCGCTCGCGGCCGCCGTCCTCTCGGCCGGCGGCAACTGGCTCGAGAGCCATCTCAGTCGGCTGGGCGGCCTCTACGTCGGATCGGTGCTGGTCGAGCTCGCGCCGGACAGGGTCGACGCCTTGCGTTCGGCCGCGCGCTCGGTCGACGCCCTAGGGCTCGAGGTGCGCATCGCTCCGGCGATCGAAGGGGCTGCCGTGGGCGGCGAAGAGCTGCACTTGAGCCTGGTCGGCCAGGATCGGAGTGGAATCGTCGACCAGGTGACGGCTGTGCTGAGCGGCCTCGACGCGAACATCGAGGCCTTCGAGACTTCAGTCCGCGCCGAGCCCCACTCGGGCGTTCCGCTGTTCCACATGGACGCGCACGTCCGCCTTCCGCCCAAGCGGCAGGCGTGGGAGGTCCAGGCGGCCCTTCAGGACATATCGGCCGAGATCATGGTCGATATCTCAGTCACCCCGGCGCAATAGCGCGCCCCTCTCTGTTGCTCGCGCGCGGAGCGCCTGACATGCCGTGGCTTCATCTGTTGTCCTATTTCTTCGGCGGCGCCTTTCTGGCCAACGCCATTCCCCATGCGGTCAGCGGCATGATGGGTCGTGCGTTCCAGAGCCCCTTCGCCAAGCCGCCCGGACAAGGTTTCTCGTCGTCGACCGTCAATGTGCTCTGGGGCTTCTTCAATCTCGTGGTCGGCTACCTGCTGGTGCGCCAGGTCGGAACCTTCGACCTCAGAGACACGGCGGACGCCGCCGCGCTCGGGATCGGCGCGCTCCTGATCAGCCTCTTCTCCGCCCGCCATTTCGGTCGCTTCAACGGCGGCAATACACGGGAAGGATCGTGAGTTCCCACCGCGGCTTGTCTGATCCGCC
>DATBEN010000151.1:0-40716 GCA_036276055.1 Caulobacteraceae bacterium | reverse complement strand
CGCGCCCAGCTCGCCGAGGCGGCCGACACCCTGATCGCCTACGCCCAGGCCGCCGCCGCCGACCGGGCGAGCGCCCAGGAGAGCCTGTTCGGCGAGGGCGCCCACGCCTCGCGCCCGCGCCTGTTGCGCACCGCCCCCTGGGATCCCGTGCGTCGTCTGGACGAGGAGCTGGCGGCGGTCGGTTTCTATCTCTCGGGCCACCCGCTGGGCGACATGACCGAGGTCCTGCGCCGGCGCCGCGTCACCTTCGTCGTCGACGCCCTCGCGCGCGCCGTCGCGGGGGAGGAGGCGTTCTGGATGTCCGGGATCGTCCGGCGGCGGCAGGAGAGGCCAGCGATGAGCGGGGGCAAGTTCGCCTTCGTCACCATGTCCGACCCCACCGGCGAGTACGAGTGCCGGTTCCAGCCGGATATCCTGCGCCGCTGCCGCGACATGCTGGAGCCGGGCAGGGCGCTCGTTCTTCGCGTGCGGGCGCGCGCTTCCGAAGGGGAGGTTCGCTTCTTCGCCGAGGACGCCGAGCCGCTCGAAAGGGCGATCGAGAAGGTCCCCGCCGGCCTTCGTATCCACCTCTCCCCCGCGATCGCCGAGATCGAGGCGCTGCGCTCGCGGCTGACCCCCGCCCAGAGCGGCGGCGGCCCGGTCGCCTTCGTCGCGGCCTTTGCCGGCGGCCGCGAAGTTGAGATGAAGCTGCCCGGCCTCTGGCGCCTCGACCCCGCCACCCGCGGCGCGCTCAAGACCGCCCCTGGCGTCACCCTGCTCGAGGACGTCTAGGGGAGAGGCCTCCTAGCGCCCGTACTTGGCGGCCCACTCCTCCTTGCTGAGCTGCCGCAGGGGCTGGAACACCGGCTGGGGGACCGGCAGCTGCGCCTTCAGCTTGGCCGCCTCCACCAGGCAGCTCCGCTTGGCCGCCACCATGGCCGCGGTCGTCGCCTCGCCCTCCGAGCCCAGCTTCATCAGGGCGTTGATCACCACCGACAGATCGCGCGACCCTCCCCACGCCGCCTCGTTCCGCAACGCCTCGACCCGCGCGGAGATCTTCCCGTCCCGCGCCATGCGCAACGCCATCTGCCTGTGCGGCGGCGCATAGCCCGCGCCCGCATAGGCCTCCATCACGTCCTTCCCGTCCGCCACCCCCCGCGCGAACACCTCATGCTTTGCATACTTCAGCGCACCCATTCCCCAGATTTGACCACGCAACATCGCAAATTGCAATACTTCTCGTCCCTCCCCTTCATCGGGAGGGCGTCCTCCCAGGCTGTGCGAAAACCCCTATGCCGAGGCTGGGGCGAGTGTTTCGATGATGCGGCACTCGGCGACCGTGCCTCGACGACAGCGACCGATGACGTCAGCGAGTTCGTCGCGGAGCGCGGTCAGGTCCGTGATCTTGCGCTCGACTTCGGCCAAGTGCTGCCGCGCGATAATGTCCACCGCCTCGCAGGAGCGGTCCCGCTGATCGGCCAGCCCCAGCAGCTCTCGCACCTGATCGAGCGGGAAGCCTAGGTCGCGGGCGCGCTTGATAAAGCTCAGCCGTCCGAGGCGCCCTTCGTCGTAGGAGCGGTAATTGCCCTGGGTGCGTTCCGGCTCCGGGAGCAGACCGATCCGCTCGTAGTAGCGGATCGTCTCCACCTTCGTGCCTGTCCGTTTTGCGAGATCGCCGATCGCCAGCCGCGTCATGCCCTTGACCCTGTAGTGACTACAGGGTGCATTTAGGGTGTCGCATCGGATTCGAAGAGGTGACAAATGCCCGGCTGCTGCCACGATGACCACTGCTCCTCCACCAAAGAGCTAAACAGCCCGCACTGGCGTCGGGCTCTCTGGATCGCACTGGCAATCAACGCCTCCATGTTCGTGGCCGAGATCGTCGCCGGCGTTGCGGCCGGCTCCGCCTCGCTTCAAGCCGATGCGATCGACTTCCTGGGCGACACCGCCAACTACGCGATCAGTCTCGGCGTCGCAGGCATGGCGCTAACCTGGCGCGCGCGCGCCGCCCAGCTCAAGGGCTGGTCGCTCGGACTCCTGGGCGCGGCCGTGCTTTGCTCGACGGCATGGCACGCCTATGCCGGCGCCTTGCCGAAGGCGGAGACGATGGGCGTGGTCGGCGTCTTGGCGCTCCTCGCCAATGGGTGCGTCGCGGTGATGCTTTATCGCTTCCGCAAGGGCGACGCGAACATGCGCTCCGTATGGCTATGCTCGCGAAACGACGCGATCGGCAACCTCGCGGTGCTCGCGGCGGCAGCGGGCGTCTTCGGCGCCGGAACCGCATGGCCGGACCTGATTGTGGCTACGATCATGGCGGCGCTCGGGGTCAGCGGCGGATGGCAAATCATACGGCACGCCCAGGCCGACCTACGCAGGCCGCACCTGACGCCGGTCGGTGCGGCACGCTGATCCGACGCTGCGACGGCTCGGCTCGTCGCCTTGCTCAACCTGGCCTATTTCGGCGTCGAGTTCGCCGCGGCAAGTGCGATCGGGTCGGTGTCGCTATTCGCGGACTCGGTCGATTTCCTTGAGGATGCCTCCGTCAATCTGCTGATCCTCGCCGCACTCACCTGGACGGCGAAGAACCGTGCAAGGGTCGGCATGGCGCTCGCCATCATCCTGCTTGCGCCTGCACTGGCGACCCTTTGGACTGCTTGGCAGAAGTTCAACATACCAGTCGCACCCGCCCCGGCGCCGTTGTCGCTGGCTGGCCTCGGGGCGCTTGCCATCAACCTGACCTGCGCCTTCCTGCTCGCCCGTCATCGTCACCACAGCGGCAGCTTGACCAAGGCCGCATTTCTTTCGGCCCGTAATGATGCGTTGGCTAACGTTGCAATCGTACTGGCGGGGCTCGTTACCGCATTCGTCAAGCAGCCCCCATCCTTGCCTTTCCACCCGCGGCGCCCTATCTGGCCCGCCCATCACGCACGCGAGGCGTTCGGTTCCGCGCGGGGAGACATCCCGCCGGCGCCGTTCCGGTCCCCCCACCTTACGCAAGGATCTGGGGGGTCTGCTTCGCGGAGGCTCAACCGGAAGAAAGGATACCAGGCCCCATGGCCCTGCCCGATTTCACCATGCGTCAACTCCTGGAAGCCGGCGCGCACTTCGGCCACCAGACCCATCGCTGGAACCCGAAGATGGAGCGCTACATCTTCGGCGCGCGCTCCAACATCCACATCATCGACCTTTCCCAGACCATGCCCCTGCTGCACCAGGCGCTGGTCAAGGTGCGTGACGTCGCCGCCGCCGGCGGGCGGGTCCTCTTCGTGGGCACCAAGCGCCAGGCGTCCGATCCGGTCGCCGCGGCGGCCAAGCGCTGCGCCCAGTACTACGTCAACCACCGCTGGCTGGGCGGCACGCTCACCAACTGGCGCACCATCTCCGCCTCGATCGCGCGCCTGCGCGAACTCGAAGGCGTGCTCGACGGCGGCGACGCCGGCGGCCGTACCAAGAAGGAGCTGCTGCAGCTCACCCGCGAGCGCGACAAGCTCGAGCTTTCCCTGGGCGGCATCAAGGACATGGGCGGCATCCCCGACCTGATGTTCGTGATCGACACCAACAAGGAGGCGATCGCGATCCAGGAGGCGCGCAAGCTCAACATCCCCGTGGTGGCGATCCTCGACACCAACTGCGATCCCGACGGCATCACCTTCCCCGTCCCGGGCAACGACGACGCCGCGCGCGCCCTGCAGCTCTACTGCGACCTGATGGCCGACTCCGTCCTCGACGGCCTGACCGAAGGCCAGGCGTCCATGGGCGTGGACCTCGGCGCCTCCGAGGCCCCGGTCGAGCCGGCGCTGCGCACGACCGCGGCCCAGGAGGAGGAGCGGCCGATCCCGACGCCGCACACCGAGCCCGATCCGGAGCTGGAAGCGGCCTTCAACGTCGAGCCGGCCGCTGTGGCCATGGCCGCCGAGCAGGCGACCCCGGTGGACGGCGTCGTCGCCGAAGTCGCGGATCCGGCGGACGAAGTCGCGCCCTCCTAAGCGCCCGCTTACTATATACTGACGTGGACTCGATGAGCCGCCGGCCCGGAACGGGCCGGCGGCCGCAAACCCATAAGACCGAACCGGAGAGAGCAAGATGGCCGAGATCAGCGCCGCCATGGTGAAGACGCTGCGCGAAAAGTCCGGCGTGGGCATGATGGACTGCAAGAAGGCGCTGCAGGAGACCGGCGGCGACATGGAAGCGGCCGTCGACTGGCTGCGCGCCAAGGGCCTGAGCAAGGCCGCCAAGAAGGCCGACCGCGTCGCCGCCGAGGGCGCCGTGGCCCTGGCCGTGCGCGATGAAGGCGTCGGCGCCGTGGGCGCGGTGATCGAGCTCAACGCCGAGACCGACTTCGTCGCCCGCAACGAGCAGTTCCAGGGCGCCGCCCGCAGGATCGCCGCCAAGGCGCTCGACGTGGCCGGCGATGTGGAAGCCCTGCGCGCCGCCCCGCTGGAGGCCGGCCAGTCGGTGGCCGACGCGGTGACCAACCTGGTGGCCACCATCGGCGAGAACATGATCCTGCGCCGTGCGGCCCGCTTCGCGGTCGCCAAGGGCGCCGTCGGCTCCTATGTGCACGGCGCGGCCGCCGGCTCGCCCGGCCTTGGCCGCATCGGCGTCCTCGTCGCTGTCGAAGGCGAGGGGGACAAGGCGGCCCTGGCGGACCTAGGCCGCAACATCGCCCTGCACGCCGCGGCGGCCGCTCCGCTGGCCCTGTCGATCGAAGAGCTCGATCCGGCGGCGGTGGAGCGCGAGCGCGCCATCTTCCGCGAGCAGTCGATCGCCTCGGGCAAGCCCGCCGCCGTGGCCGAGAAGATGGTCGAGGGCCGGATCCGCAAGTTCTACGAGGAATCGGTCCTGCTGAAGCAGGCCTACGTCCGCGATCCGTCGATGACCATTGAGCAGCTCGTCGAGCAGACCGCCAAGGCCGTCGGCTCGCCCGTCAAGGTCGCCGGCTTCACCCGCTTCGCCCTGGGCGAAGGCGTAGAAAAAGAATCCGCCGACTTCGCCTCCGAAGTCGCAGCGATGACGGGCGCCTGATTTCCTCATCCCTCCCCTTCCGGGGAGGGATGAGCTTAGGGGCATCCCATCTCACCCAAAGGGCTTCGTTTCAGGCTCGACGCGCACTACAGGATGCGCCGGCTACAGTCTTTTGCCGGATCCCCACATGACCTCAGAGCGCCCGCCCTACCGACGCATCCTGCTCAAGGTGTCCGGCGAGGTGCTGATGGGCGAGGAGCCGTTCGGCATCGACATGGCCACGCTCGACCACGTCGCCGAGGACATCGCCTCGGTGGTGGAGGCGGGGTTCGAGCTCTGCCTGGTCGTCGGCGCGGGCAACATCTTCCGCGGCGTGCAGATGGCGGGCCGCGGCATGGAGCGCGCCAGCGCCGACTATATGGGCATGCTGGCCACGGTGATGAACTCCCTGGCGGTGCAGAGCGCGCTCGAGCGACGCGGTGTCGACACCCGCGTGCAGTCGGCCATCCCCATGCAGGCGATCTGCGAGCCTTACATCCGCCGCCGCGCCCTGCGCCACCTGGAGAAGGGCAGGGTGGTGATCTTCGCCGCCGGCCTGGGCGCCCCGTTCTTCACCACCGATACGCCTGCGGCGCTGCGGGCGGCCGAGATGGGCTGCGACGCGCTCTTCAAGGGGACCAGCGTCGATGGCGTCTACACGGCTGATCCGAAGAAGGATCCCACGGCGCGGCGCTACGGCTCGATCGGCTATCAGGAGGTGCTGGCGCGCGATCTGCGGGTCATGGACGCCTCCGCGATCAGCCTGGCGCGCGACAACAACATTCCGATCGTGGTGTTCTCCATCCGTGAGCGGGGTAACCTCCTGAAGGTGCTGACCGGGGAGGGGACCCACACCACGATCGAGGATCGCACGGCGCGCGCCGCCTGAGGCCTTCGCGCGCGGATCATAAGGAGAAGAACATGGCGACCGCCGAGAAACCGCAGATCTCCCGTTATCGGGAGCGGATGGACAGGGCCGTGATCGCGCTGAAGGAGGAGTTCGCCTCCCTGCGCACCGGGCGCGCCAACGCCGCTCTGCTGGACCCGATCCAGGTCGACGCCTACGGCTCGAAGGTTCCGATCAACCAGGTCGGCGCGATTTCGGTGCCCGAGCCCCGCTCGATCACGGTCAGCGTCTGGGATCGCGGGCTGGTGGTGTCGGTGGAGAAGGCAATCAGGAACGCCGGCCTTGGGCTCAATCCCGTCGTCGAGGGCCAGAACCTGCGCATCCCGATCCCGCCGTTGACTGAGGAGCGCCGCAAAGATCTGGCCAAGCTTGCCGGCAAGTACGCCGAGCAGCAGCGCGTGGCGGTGCGTAACGTCCGTCGCGACGCCATGGACGACCTCAAGAAGGCCGAAAAGGACACCGTGATCAGCCAGGACGAACACAAGCGCCTGGAAGGCGAAGTCCAGAAGCTCACCGATGAGGCGATCAAGCGCGTGGACGAGGCCTTGAAAACGAAGGAACAAGAGATCATGCAGGTCTGATCCGGCCACTGGAACCAGCGGCCGGCGACAGGATTCCTCGGCAGGCGTCGCTCCGTCCAAGGTCGGAATCGACACTTCGCGGCGGAGCTGGGGCCCCGACGAGCATCTTGGACCCGAGGACGTAAGAAGGATCCCCATGTCGCCGCCCATGGAGACGCTGGACTCGCCCAGGGGGGCGACCGACAGCCTGCACGTCGCGATCATCATGGACGGCAATGGTCGCTGGGCGAAGGCGCGCGGCCTGCCGCGGAGCCTCGGCCACCGCGCGGGCGTGGCGGCTCTTCGCCGCACCGTCGAAGGCGCCGGCGAGCTCGGGGTCAAGCGTCTCACCGTGTTCGGCTTCTCCACCGAGAACTGGCGGCGCCCGCGTGAGGAGGTCAGCGAGCTGCTGCGGCTGCTGCGCGCCTATTTCCACAGCGACCTGGGACGGCTGGAGCGCGAGGGCGTGCGCGTGCGCATCATCGGCCGCCGCACCGGGCTGGACCCGGACATCCTCGAGATGATCCGCGACGCCGAGGCGCGCACCGCCAAGAACTCCAGCTTCCATCTCCAGGTCGCCTTCAACTACGGCGGACGCGCGGACATCGTCGACGCCGCCCGCGCCTTCGCCGCGGCGGTCGAGCGAGGCGAGGCGCACGCCCGCGACCTCGACGAGGCGGCTTTCGGCGCGCGCCTGTCGACCGCCGAATCCCCTCCGCCCGACCTCATCATCCGCACCGGCTTCGAGCGGCGCCTGTCCAACTTCCTGCTGTGGGAGTGCGCCTACGCCGAGTTGGTGTTCCAGGACGTCTACTGGCCTGACTACGGGCCCGAACAGCTCCGCGCGGCGATCGCTGAATACCTCACCCGCGAGCGCCGCTTCGGCGGCCTGCACCCCCATGACATCCGCGCCGCGGTCTGAACCATCCCTCCTGGAGAGGGACAAGGGGAGGGACGAGGAACTGGGCGCCCGTTCAGCGCGCATTCAGCGTGCGTCAGGGACGCTGGAGCGTCCGCTGTTTCGTCAGCGCCGCCCTTCTCGAAGGGAGGGAGGAGCCTGGGTGCTGATCTGACCACCACGCCGTCCTTCGACTGGAGGAACTTTGCGATACGGGCAGCCTCGGGCCTGGTGCTCGCCGGCGCGGCGCTGGCCGCCGTGTGGGTGTACAACTGGCCCCAGCCCCTGTGGCGCGCGCCCTTCCTCACCCTCATCGCCATAGGGGCGGTGCTGATGTCGATCGAATGGTCCGCCATGGCCAGTCCGCGCGCCGGCTCGCGCGTCACGGTCGTCACCGCAGCCGCCATCGTCGGCGTCGTCCTGCTGGCCTTCGTCGGCCAGTACCTCTGGGCCTGGGCCCTGATCGGCGTCGGCGCGCTGGCTGCGGCGCTTGTGGTGGGGCGCGCCGGAGACCGAGCCATCGACGCCGCCTATGGCGTGCTCTACATCGCGCCCGCCTGCCTGGTGCTGGTGTGGCTCGCCGGATCCGAGCAGGGCTCGGGGTGGACCTTGATGCTGTTCGCCTGCACCTGGGCGGCCGACAGCTGCGCCTTCATCGTGGGCAGCGCGCTCAAGGGGCCTCTGCTCTGGCCCCGCTGGTCGCCGAAGAAGACGTGGTCGGGTTTCGTCGGGGGCCTGGCCGGCGCCACTGCGGCATCGGTTGGGGTCGCGGCCGCATTCATGCGACTGTCCCTTGCCGGCGCGGCCGTGATCGGCTTGATCGGCGGGCTCGCCACCATGGGCGGCGATCTGTGGGAGTCGATGTTGAAGCGACGTTACGGGGTCAAGGACGCCGGGGCGCTGATCCCCGGCCACGGGGGCCTGCTGGATCGTGTGGACGGACTGATGTTCGCCGTGATGGTCTTCGCGGCCGCGCGGCTGATCGTCCATGTGGGGTTCCGCCACTGATGACCCAGCGCACCGTCGTCGTCCTCGGTTCGACCGGGTCCGTAGGGTGCTCGACCCTCGACCTCCTCGCCCATAGCGAGGAGCGCCCGCGGATCCTGGCGCTGACCGCCGGACGCAACGTCGCCGCCCTCGCCGAGCAGGCTCTCGCCTGGCGGCCGCAGATGGCGGTGATCGAGGACGAGTCGGCCCTGCCCGAGCTGCGCGAGCGGCTGAACGGCAGCGGCGTGACGGCCGCCGCCGGCCGCGCCGCGATCGTCGAGGCGGCGGGGCAGGGGGCGGACTGGGTGATGTCGGCCATCGTCGGCGCGGCAGGCCTGGAGCCGACGCTCGCGGCCGCCCGCGCCGGGTCGATCGTGGCCCTGGCCAACAAGGAAAGCCTCGTCTGCGCCGGCCCCGCCCTGCTGCGGATCGCCAGGGCCGCCGGCGCCCAGGTCATCCCGGTGGACTCTGAACACTCGGCGATCTTCCAGGTGTTCGCGCCGGACGACCATGCCAGGGTGCGTCGGCTGATCCTCACCGCCTCCGGCGGTCCCTTCCGCGCCTGGACCCGCGAGGCCATGGCGACGGCGACGCGCGAGCAGGCCCTCAATCACCCCAACTGGAGCATGGGCGCCAAGATCACGATCGATTCGGCGACCATGATGAACAAGGGGCTGGAGACGATCGAAGCGGCCTATCTGTTCGGCATGGCGCCCGAGCAGGTGGACGTGATCATCCACCCACAGTCGGTGGTGCACAGCCTGGTGGAATACGCCGATGGCTCGACCCTGGCCCAGCTTGGTCCGCCCGACATGCGCACGCCGATCGCCTGCGCCTTCGCCTGGCCGCGCCGGATGGCCTGGCCCGCCCCGGACCTGGACCTGGCGCGCGTGGGCCAGCTCACCTTCGAGGCGCCCGACGAGACGCGGTTCCCCGCCCTGCGCATCGCCCGCTCGGCGTTGGAGACCGGCGGCGGCGCCCCGGCGGCCATGAACGCCGCCAACGAGATCGCCGTCTACGCCTTCCTCGACGGGCGCATCGGCTTCCTCGACATCTCGGCGGTCGTGGCCGAGACGCTCGAACAGCTCAACGATCGCGGCGAACTCGCCGCTGGCGACGACGAGGCGGCGGTTGATTGGGCGCTCGTCGTCGACGGCGCGGCCCGCGGACTCGCGGCCCAAGTGCTGTCGCGATTCGAGCGCATGCCTTAAGGGCGAAGACCTCGGCCCCAGCGACTACGGAGACCCGCCTGCCGATGTCGGCGTTCCTCTTCACCGTCGTAAGCTCGGTAATCCCCTTCGTGGTGATGATCAGCCTGATCGTGACCATTCACGAGCTTGGCCACTTCCTCACCGCCAAGGCCTTCGGAACCGCGATCGACCGATTCTCCATGGGGTTTGGCAAGGCCATTGTCTCCTGGCGCGACCGCTCGGGCGTGGAATGGCGCATCGGCTGGATCCCGCTCGGCGGCTACGTGAAGTTCGCCGGCGACGAGAACGCCGCCAGCATGCCGGACAAGTCGACCCTGGACGATCTGCGTGCGGCGATCGTCGCCCGCGATGGGCCGGGCGCGGAGCTGCGCTATCTCGCCTTCAAGCCGCTCTGGCAGCGGACCCTGGTGATTCTCGCGGGTCCCGCGGCGAACTTCCTGCTGGCCGTGGTCATCTTCGCCGCGTTCTTCCTCTCGTTCGGCGAGCCGGTGACGACCCCGCGCGTGCACGCGGTGCTGCCGGGCGAGTCGGGCCAGCAGGCGGGTTTCCACGCCGGCGACCTGATACTCGCGGCCAACGGCCGGCCCATGCGGACCTTCGAGGACGTCCAGTTCTACGTCCAGTACCGCCCGAACGTGTCGATCGACTTCGCCGTCCGCCGCCAGGGCGCGCTGATCCACCTGATCGCCCGGCCCAATAGCGTGCAGGAGCCGAGCGCCTTTGGCGGGACTCAGGCCGTGGGCCGACTCGGACTGGAGGCGGCGGAAGGCGCGATCGTGCACGTCGGGCCGGTCAGGGCGGTGGATCTGGCGGTGCGACGCACCTGGGATGTGGCCGCAACGACCGGCTACGCCCTGGGACGCATCGTCACGGGCCAGATGCGTCCCGATCAACTCCACAGCATCGTCGGCATGGTCCACGCCTCGGGCGCCATCACCAAGGAGGCTATCAGCGCCGCTCACACGGCGAAGGTCAGCTGGCTGCTCGCCGAGGCTTTCTTTCTGAGTCAGCTCGCCGCTGTCATCAGCGTGAGCATCGGCTTCCTCAACCTGCTGCCCGTGCCAACCCTGGATGGCGGACACCTGATCTTTTATGCATACGAGTGGGTGGCGAAACGCCCGGCCGCGGCGAGTGTGCAGGCGGCGGGATACCGAGCGGGACTTGCTTTGCTGTTGGGATTGATGTTGTTCGCGACCTGGAACGATGTCGAGCGGCTTCGCCTGTTCCGCTTCATCGGCAGTTTATTTTCCTAAGGCGGTCGCACCTTGATGCCTGACACCACGACAGGTTCCCTGCCGGCTGCCGCCGTGCTCGCCGTTTCGAGCTTGGCGGCATTGCTGGCGGGCGCCGCCTTGCCGGCCGCCGCTCTCGCGCAGCCTGCCGCCGCGGCGCCGCCGGCCGCCGAGTCGGCCCCTTCTCAGGCCCAGCCCTCGCAGTCGGCGCCCGGAGTCCCGCCGCCGGCCGCCGTTCCGGCGCCGCAGACGGGCGTGGTCGGGCGAATCGACATCCGGGGCGAAGAGCGGATCGATCCGGAGACGATCCTCTCCTACCTGCCCATCCATGTGGGCGAGGCGGTCGACCCTGCGAAGATCGACACGGCGCTGAAGGCGCTGTTCGCCACCGATCTCTTCTCGGACGTGAAGATCGACCTGCAGGGCTCCGACCTGGTGGTTCAGGTGGTCGAGAACCCGATCATCAACCAAGTGCTGTTCGAGGGGAACTCGAACGTCAAGACGGACAAGCTGCAGGACGAGATCCAGGTGCGCCCGCGCGGGGTCTTCACCCGCGCCAAGGTCGAGGAGGATGTCGGCCGGATCGTCGAGCTCTACCGGCGCGAGGGGCGCATCTCCGCTGTCGTCACGCCGAAGATCGTCCAGCTGCCGCAACGAAGGGTCGACCTGATCTTCGAGATCAAGGAAGGCCCCAAGAGCGGGATCATCGAGGTCAACTTCCTCGGAAACAAGAAGTTCTCCAACAATGACCTCTCTGGCGTCGTCGTCACCAAGGCGAGCGCGTGGTATCGGTTCTTCTCCACCAACGACAACTATGACCCTGACCGGATCGAGTACGACCGGGAGCAGCTGCGGAAGTTCTACCGCAATCGCGGCTATTATGATTTCCGGATCATATCGTCGGTTGCCGAACTCGACGTGCAGCGCAACGGCTTCGCCGTCACCTATACCCTCGACGAAGGGCAGATGTACCGTTTCGGCAAGGTCACGGTCCGCGCCGAGCTGAAGAAACTCAATCCGGACATCCTGCGGGCGATCCTGCCGATCCGCTCTGGCCAGGTCTATTCGGACGACCGGATCGAGAAGGCGACCGACGCCCTGACCTTCGCCGCGGGCGCAGCCGGTTTCGCCTTCGTCGACGTGCGCCCGCGCTATACGCCCAACCCGCGCACCCACACCGTCGACGTGGTCTTCGACGTCAAGGAAGGCCCGCGCGTCTACATCGGGCGCATCGACATCGTCGGGAACACCCAGACCCTCGACTACGTGATCCGTCGCCAGCTCTCGGTCGCCGAGGGCGACGCCTACAACCGCGCCCTGGTCGACCGGTCCAAGCAGGCGGTGAGGAACCTCGGCTTCTTCAAGGACGTCGACATCACCAACACGCCCGGCGACTCGCCGGACAAGACCAACCTGCTGGTCAAGGTGACCGAGCAGCCGACCGGCCAGTTGTCGTTCAGCGCCGGCTACAGCTCGATCGACAAGATCGTCACCGACGTAGGCATCAGCCAGTCCAATTTCCGCGGTCGCGGGGAAACCGTCTCTGCCCGTGCGTCCGTTGGTTATCTGCAGCAGTTGATCGACCTGTCGTTCTCCGAGCCGCACTGGCTCAATCGCGACCTTACCGCCGGCTGGGACCTGTACGCCCAGCGTTACGACTTCACTCAGTACGCCGATTATGTTTCCGAATCCGTCGGCGCCACGGCGCACGTGGCCTTTCCCTTGGCCCGCAACGCCCTGTTGACGACGCGCTACACGATCCGGACCGAGAACATCAGCATCAACCCGGCGCTCTGCATCCCTGGGGAGCAAACCGTGTCCGTGGCGCTCTGCAGCGAAGGCGGCGCCTATCTGACCTCGTCCGTCGGCTACACCCTGGGCTACGACGCCCGGAACGATTCGCGAAATCCGACCCGCGGCTTCTACGTCAACGTGTCGCAGGACGTGGCGGGCTTCGGTGGCACTGTTCACTACGTCAGTTCGCAGCTGCACGGCGGCTTCTACCACGGTTTCAACAAAGACTTCATTTTCGATTTCACCGGAGGTGTGAAGTACATCGACGGCTGGAACGGGGATTCGATTCGCATCGGCGACCGCTTCTACGAAGGCGGCGACACCTTCCGTGGCTTCAATCTCGCGGGTGTTGGACCGCGCGACATTCAGTTTGGCGACGCTCTGGGCGGTAAATTGTCGGCGATCGGCACCCTCGAGGAGACTTTCCCGAACGGGCTTCCGGAACAGTACGGCATCAAGACGCTGTTGTTCGTCGACTTTGGCACGGTTGGCCTGCTAGACAAGTCCGACCTGATCAATCAATTCACCAACCAGCCCATCACCACGATCCGGGACGACCTTAACCTTCGCGCCTCCGCCGGCATCAGCGTCTTCTGGCGCTCGCCGATGGGACCGCTCAGGTTCGATCTGAGCCAGATCATCAAAAAGGACAGCTACGACCAGACCATGCTGTTCTACTTTTCCACGAGCACGAGGTTCTGATGTTCTCCTTCTCCCACCGCGCCACGCTGGCGGGCGGCGCCGCCCTGGCCCTCGCCCTGGCCACTTCCGGCGCCATCGCCCAGTCGCGGGCCGCCGCCCAGCCGCGCGCAACCACCGCCGCTACGCCGGCTCCCGTGATCGCTCAGGGCCCGGTCATTCCGGGCGTCTGCACGATCTCGGTCAACCAGGCGATTTCCGAGTCGCAGGTCGGCCAATTCGTGCGCACGCGTCTGCAGCAGCTCGGCCAGCAGGTGAGCGCCGAGCTCAGCCCTGAGGACACGTCGATCTCCAACGACGCCAAGGCCTACCAGGCCAAGGCGGCGACGCTCGACGCCACCTCCCGCCAGAGCCAGGGCCAGGCCCTGCAGGCGCGCGCCAACGCCTTCCAGCAGAAGTACGAGCTGCGCCAGCGCGAGATGCAGGCGACCCAGGAAAAGGCGCTCAACCGCATCGCCCAGGAACTGGATCCGATTGCCCAACAGCTCTACCAGCAGCACCGCTGCTCGATCCTGATCAACCGTAACGCGGTGCTGATCGGCAATCCGGACATGGACCTGACCTCGGCCGCCGTGACCCAGCTGAACGGCAAGCTCCAGCAGTTCGCCTTCGACCGCGAGCACCTGGACACCGCGCCGGCGCCGGCCGCCCGCTAAGTCGTGACGGGCGCGCGGTCATGAGCGGTCCCTCGGCCGGCGCGCCCCGCTTTCCGGATCCTCGGTTCCCAGATCCTCGTTTCTACGAGACGACGGGTCCCGTTGCGCTCGGCGAGCTGGCCGCCCTTTCGGGCGCGACGCTCGCCGATCCGTCGGCGGCGGACCGGCCGGTCGTCACCGTCGCCTCGCTGGCGATGGCGGACGCCGATGCGGTGAGCTTCTGCGCGGGCCGCGAGCACGCTCAGGACCTTGCCGCCACGAGGGCAGGGGCGGTGTTCGCCACCCCAGCGCTCGCGGCGGGTGCGCCGAGCGGTTGCGCGGTCCTCATCACGCCTCTGCCGCAGGCGGCAATGGCCGCCGCCGCCGAGCGCCTGATCCGGGTGCGCCGCCACCTGGCCGCCGATCCGGTCATCCATCCCTCCGCCGAACTCGAGTCGGATGTGATCCTGGGGCCCGGCGTCGTGGTGGGCGAGGGCGCGCAGATCGGGCGCGGGACCTGGATCGGCGCGGGCGCGGTGATCGGGCCTGGCGTGGCCATCGGCCGCGGCGGCTGGATCGGCGCGCGGGCGGTGGTCGGCTTCGCCCTGATCGGCGATCGGGTTCGGATCCATGCCGGGGCGGTGATCGGCGAGCCGGGCTTCGGCGCCGCGCCCGGACCGCGCGGGGTGGTGGACCTGCCCCAGCTTGGCCGGGTCATCCTGCAGGACGGGGTGACGGTGGGCGCCAACGCCTGCATCGACCGCGGCGCCTTCCAGGACACCGTGGTCGGCGAGAACACCAAGATCGACAACCTCGTTCAGGTCGCCCACAACGTCGTCATCGGGCGCAACTGCCTGCTGGCGGCCTATACCGGGATCTCCGGCAGCACCGTGGTCGAGGATGGCTGCATCTTCGGCGGACGGGCGGGGATCTCCGACCACATCGTGATCGGCAAGGGCGCGCGCATCGCCGCCGCGGCCGGGGTGATGAAGAATGTGCCGGCCGGGGAGAGCTGGGGCGGCTCGCCCGCCCGACCGGTGAAGCTGTGGCTGCGCGAGACGGCGCTGCTCGCCAGACTGGCCCGCCGTCGTGCGGTGGAGATATAGCGTTCCTTCATGAACGAAACGATCAACGCGGACGCCGGGGCGTTGGCCGCTGAGAGCGCGGCCATCGATGTCGAAGAGATCATGCGGCGGATTCCGCACCGCCCGCCTTTCCTGATGGTCGACCGGGCCGAGGCCTTCGTGCCGGGCAAGTCGATCGTGGGCATCAAGTGCGTGACGATCAACGAGCCGTTCTTCGTCGGCCACTTCCCCGGCGCTCCGGTCATGCCGGGCGTCCTGATCGTCGAGGCCCTCGCCCAGACCGGCGGACTCTTGATGTCCAAGTCCTGGGACGTCGATCCCGAGGGCAAGATCATCCTCTTCATGTCGGTGGACAACTGCCGCTTCCGCCAGCCGGTGAGGCCCGGCGACCTGCTGCGCCTCGAGGTTGAGGTCCTGCGCACGCGCGCCGATGTGGTGAAGTTCAAGGGCCGGGGGGTGGTGGACGGCAAGCTCGCGGCCGAGGCCGAGTTCGCCGCCATGCTTGTCGACACCCGCAAATGACCACCATTCATGCCACGGCGATCGTCGATCGCGGGGCGGAACTTGGGCCGGACGTGGAGATCGGCCCCTACTGCATCATCGGTCCGGGCGTGGTTCTCGGCGCCCGCACGCGCCTCCAGTCCCATGTCGCCCTAGAGGGCGACACCCTGATCGGCGAGGACTGCGTCCTCCACCCCTTCGCCGCCCTGGGCGGTCCGCCCCAGAGCAAGGCCTACCGCGGCGAGCCCACCCGTCTCCTCGTCGGCGACCGCAACGTCATCCGCGAACACGTGACCATGCATCGCGGGACGCCGGCGGGCCGCGGCGTGACCCTCGTCGGCTCCGACGGATTCTTCATGGCCGGCGTCCACATCGGCCACGACTGCATCGTCGGCGACCACGTGACCATGGCCAACACCGCGACGCTCGGCGGTCACGTCGTGGTCGAGGACCACGTGGGCATCGGCGGGCTGGCCGCCGCCCACCAGTTCACCCGCATCGGCCGCCATGCCTTCGTCGGCGGAATGGCCGGGGTGAACAACGACGTGATCCCATTCGGCAACGTCTGGGGCAACCACGCCCACCTCGAAGGGCTCAATCTGGTGGGGCTCAAGCGGCGCGGATTCGCCCGCGAGGTGATCAACACCCTGCGCAGCGCCTATCGCATGCTGTTCGCCGAGGAAGGCACCTTCCAGGAACGCCTGGAGGACACGGCCGAAGCCTATGCGCACTCGCCCGAGGTGATGGAGATTATCACCTTCATCCGGGCCGACGCGAACCGTCCGCTGACGACCCCGCAGCGCGAGGTCTGACCGGCGCCGCGCATGCGAAAGCTCGGCCTGATCGCCGGAGGGGGAGGGCTCCCCGTCGCCCTGGCCGGCCACTGCCGCGCGGTCGGCCGGCCGCTCTTCGTCGTGCGCCTGCTCGGCTTCGCCGACCCGATCCTGGGCGAGTTCGAAGGCGTCGACGCAGGACTTGCGGAACTGGGTAAGGGAATCAATGCCTTGCGGCGGAGCGGTTGCGAGGCCGTGTGCTTTGCCGGCAAGGTCGAGCGGCCGGACCTGCGCCATGTGAAGCCGGACCTGCGCGGCATCGCCGCCCTGCCAGGGGCCATCTCGGCGGCTCGCAAGGGGGACGACGCGCTGCTCGCCTTTCTGCTCCAGGAGTTTGAAAAGGAAGGGTTTTCAATCGAGGGCGCGCACCAGGTCATGGCCGGCCTGACGCTTGGCGTCGGCCCGCTGGGCCGCCACGGGCCGGGGGACCGGGACCTGGTGGACATCCGCCGGGCGCTGGAGGCGGCGCGCGCGATCGGTCGGCTGGACGCCGGCCAGGCCGCGGTCAGCTGCGAGGGCCTGATCCTGGCGCTCGAGGCCCAGGAGGGGACCGACGCGCTGCTGGAGCGAGTGGCGGGACTGCCCGGGGCGATCCGCGGCGCTCCCGATGACCCTCGTGGCGTCCTCGCCAAGGCCTGCAAGCCGGGCCAGGAACTCCGCGTCGATCTTCCCACCATCGGCCCCGGCACGGTGAGCCGCGCCGCCGCCGCCGGCCTCTCAGGCATCGTCGGCGAAGCTGGCCGGCTGCTCGTCCTCGATCGCGAGAAAACGGTCCAACTCGCTGACGAACTTGGGATTTTCATCGTTGGCGAGCCGCCGTGAGCGGCCTTTGTCTGATGCTGACGGCGGTCGAGCCGTCGGCGGATGCGCTTGGAGCCGGCCTCGTCCGCGCGCTCCGCCAGCGACTGGGGCCACAGACCCGCTTCGTCGGTGTCGGCGGCGCGCGCATGGCCGGCGAAGGGATCGAGAGCCCCTTCGATCCCTCCGCCCTGGCGGTCGTCGGCGCCTTCAACGCGATCGCCGCCTACCCGCGTGTCAGGCGTCTCGTGGCGAAGACCGCGGAGCTCGCGCGGGCCGAGCGGCCGGACGCGGCGATTCTCATCGACGCCTGGGGCTTCAACCTGCGCGTCGCCCACGCCCTGCGCCGGCTCAGCCCCGACCTGCCCCTAGTCAAGTACGTCGCGCCGCAGGTCTGGGCGACGCGGCGGGGACGGGCGCGCACCCTCGCCAGGTCCGTCGACGTCCTGCTGGCGCTGCACGCCTTCGACGCGCCCTACTTCGAGGCGCAGGGGCTGGAGACGCGGGTGGTCGGCAATCCCGCCCTCATCCCACCCGCGGCAGCGAGCGACGCCGCGGCGTTTCGCGAGTCACTGGGGATACCGGCGGATGCGCCCGTCCTGCTAATTCTCCCTGGGAGCCGCTCGGGTGAGGTGAGGCGGCTTGCCGGCCCGTTCGGCGAGGCCGTGCGCCGCCTCGGGTCGGCGCGTCCTGACCTGCGCGTCATCGTCGTCGCGGCCCGTGAGGTGGAGCAGGAGGTGCGCGAGCGGGTCTCCGGCTGGACGCCGCGGCCGACGATTGTGCAGGGGGAGGCGGAGCGATGGGCCGCCATGCGCGCGGCGACGGCCGCCCTGGCCTGCAGCGGGACGGTGACGAGCCAGGTCGCCCTGGCCGGCTGTCCGATGGTGGTGGCCTACCGCCTCGATCCGCTCACCCACAAGGCCGCGCAGGTGCTGATCCGCACGCGCTACATCACCCTGTTCAACGTCGAGGCGCAGCAGTTCATCGCGCCCGAGCGCATGCAGGGCCGTTGCTCCGGCCCCGTTCTCGCCCGTGATCTAGCAAGGTTGCTGGATGATCCCCGGCTGCGCGCCGAGCAGGCGAGGGCGCAGTTGGAGGCGGTGGAGCGGTTGCGGCAGGAGATCGACGATCCGGCCGGCGCTGCGGCCGACGCGGTCGTCGATCTCCTCGCCCGACGGGGGTTGGTTCAGCCCCGCGCTTCGAGCGGCTTGTAGTCCCGCCTCAGGGGGCCGGTGTAGAGCTGACGGGGACGGCCGATCTTGCGCTGCGGGTCCTCGAACATCTCCTTCCACTGACTGATCCAGCCCACGGTGCGCGCCAGAGCGAACAGAACCGTGAACATGGTGGAGGGGAAACCCATCGCCGTGAGCGTGATGCCTGAATAGAAGTCGACGTTCGGGTACAACTTGCGCTCAACGAAATAGGGATCGTTGAGCGCGATCTTCTCGAGTTCCATCGCCACCTTCAGCAGCGGGTCGTCCTCGTGGCCAACTTCCGCAAGCACCTCGTGACAGGTCTTCTGCATCACCGTCGCGCGAGGATCGTAGTTCTTGTACACGCGATGACCGAAGCCCATCAGGCGGTACTTACGATCCTTAACGCCCTGGACGTATTCAGGGATGCGATCGACCGTGCCGATCTCCTTCAGCATGTTGAGCGCCTCTTCGTTGGCGCCCCCGTGGCTCGGTCCCCAGAGGCAGGCGATCCCGGCGGCGATACAAGCGAAGGGGTTCGCCCCGGATGAACCGGCAAGCCGGACGGTCGAGGTGGACGCGTTCTGCTCGTGGTCGGCGTGGAGTATGAAGATCCGATCCATGGCCCGGGTCAGAATGGGGTTAGGCACCCAGTCTTCCGCGGGAACGGAGAAGGACATGCGCAGGAAGTTCTCGGCGTAGGTATTGTCGTTACGCGGGGTGACGAACGGCTGGCCGATCGAATACTTGTACGCGCGGGCGGCGATCGTTGGCATTTTGGCGATCAGGCGATGCGCGGAAATCTCCCGCTGCTTGGGATCATCCACATTGGTGCTGTCGTGATAGAAGGCCGACAGCGCGCCGACCGCGCCCGTCATGATCGCCATCGGGTGCGCGTCCGAGCGGAACCCGCCGAAGAAGCGATCGAATTGCGCGTGCAGCATGGTGTGCCGCGTGATCGTGTGCTCGAACTGCGTGAACTCGGCGGCCGTCGGCAGCTCGCCATTGAGCAGCAGGTAACAGACCTCGAGAAAGGTCGAATTTTCCGCCAGTTGCTCGATCGGATAGCCGCAGTGCAGCAGCACGCCAGCGTCGCCGTCGATATAGCTGATCTTGCTTTCGCAGCTCGCGGTCGACGTGAAGCCGGGGTCGAATGTGAACACATCCGCTTCGCCATAGAGGCGGCGGACGTCAAGCACGTCCGGGCCGGTCGTGCCCTTGAGGATCGGCAGGTCGTAACTCTGGGCGCCAAGCGTCAGCTTCGCGTTTTCAGCCATTCCAAAGCTCCTGTTCGATCGGGGCGGCGCCCTGTCCGGGCGTCTTTGCGGTGAGCCTTATAGCGGCTCACTGCGACCGCGAAAGAGCGTCCTCGATGCGGCCAAGGCTCTCCTCTCTTCCCAATGCCGCGAGCGCACCAGCCAGATCCGGCGCCGAGCCGTCCCCGGAGAGAACCGCACGCAACGCGCCGCCGAATTTGCCAAGGCCCACGCCCTCCGAGGTCGCGAAATCCCGCAGCTGGCCGAGCAGGCTGGGCGCATCCCATTCGTGCGCATCCGCGAGTGCCGCTGCGAGCCGACCCAGGCGCGCACGGGTCTCCTCGTTCAGGAGGGAGGCCGACTTCTCTGTCAGGACGAGCGGACGCTGCGCCAGGGCGAAGGCGCAGAGGTCGGCCAGTTCCAGGATCGTCTTGGCGCCGTCCTTCACCAGCGGGATGACCGCGACCAGGCGCGCCAGGTCGTCCGGATGCGGCGTGCGGCCTCGGCGACCCAGGGTCTCCTGGACCAGGCGCGCCAGGCGCTCGTCGTCGGCGATCCGGATGTAGTGGTTGTTCACGTGGTGGAGTTTGTTCCAGTCCAGGCGGGCCGGCGCCCTGACCACGTCGCGCACGTCGAACCAGGCGATCGCCTGTTCGTCGCTGAACAGCTCGGCGTCGCCGTGGCCCCAGCCCAGGCGGGCGAGGTAGTTCCGCATCGCTTCTGGCAGCAAGCCCATCTCGGCGAACTCGCCCACCGCCTGGGCGCCGTGACGCTTGGAGAGCTTGGCCCCATCCGGGCCATGGATCAGGGGCACGTGGGCGAAGGCCGGAAGCTCCCATCCCATGGCCTGATAGATCAGGGTCTGCCGCGCCGCGTTATTGAGGTGGTCGTCCCCGCGGATGACATGGGTGATCCCCATGTCGTGGTCGTCCACAACGACGGCGAGGTTGTAGGTCGGCACGCCGTCGGACCGGAGAATCACGAGGTCGTCCAGTTCCTTGTTGCGGAACACCACCGGCCCCTTGATCAGGTCATCCACAAGGGTCTCCCCCTCGAGGGGGCCTCTGAAGCGGATCACGTAGGGCAGGTTGCTTCCCACCGGTCGCTCCCGGTCGCGCCAGCGTGAGCGGATCGCACGTCCCTCGGCGCGCGCGATCTCCCGCTCGGCGGCGAGCTCGTCCACGGTCATGTAGCAGCGGTACGCGCGACCAGCGGCCAGCAGTTCGAGGGCGACCTGCCTGTGACGCTCGGCTCGGGCGAACTGGAACACTGGGGGTTCGTCAGGTTCCAGCCCGAGCCAGTCCATGCCATCGAGGATGACCTGCACGGCGGCCTCGGTGGAACGCTCGCGGTCGGTGTCTTCGATCCGCAGTAGGAAGCGACCGCCGCAATGGCGGGCGTAGAGCCAGTTGAACAGAGCCGTCCGAGCTGTGCCAATGTGCATCGAGCCGGTCGGGGAGGGGGCGATACGGGTGACAACGGGGCGGTCGGGATCGGGCATGGTGGTTTCGACGAATGGGGGCGCGCCAAGCGCTCCGGCGTCGACGCCATCGCCCCTGCGCAGGGGCGGCGCTCTTATCACGCCGCGGTCGCGGCTTCCTAGCACAGGCGCCGTTCTTGGCCATTTGCGGGCCGAGCTGGAGGCCCAGCGCTCACGTTTGCTGCTCTGGACGCCCGTCGCCTTCGGCGCAGGATCCGCAACCTATCTGGGACTGAAGGAAGAGCCCTCCCTCTTTCCGGCCCTCGTTGTGGCTCTCGTCACGGCGGTCGTCTTCTTCGCCATCTGGCGGTTGGGGCGGAGCGCCTGGCTCGCCGCCCTGGCCGGGCTGACGGCGATGTCCGCGGCCGGCTTCCTTGCGGCGAAACTCCACAGCGACGCCATGGCCGCGCCGATCGCGCCGGCGCGCGCCGGCATGACCAGGATCGAAGGGTGGGTGGTCGACATCGACACGCCCAGCGCGCGCGGCGAGCGGCTTGTGATCGCGCCGACGCGGATCGCCGGGCTCTCGCCGGCGGCCACCCCCACGCGGATTCGCATCGTGGTGGGCGCGGAGGGCGGTCCAGACGCGGCGCCGTCCCCAGGGACGCCGATCACCTTCCTCGCGCTGCTCGATCCACCGCCGGGGCCGGCCGCGCCAGGCGCCTACGACTTCGCCAGGGACGCCTGGTTCGAAGGGGTAGGAGGCGTGGGCCTGACCATGCGGCAGCCCTCCCTCGCAAGCCTTCCTGATCCGCCGTGGCGCCTGAAAATGGAGATAGCCATCAATGCGCTTCGCTGGTCGGTCGCGAGCCGGCTGGCTCATGACATCCACGCCTTGCTGGGGCCCGAGGATGGCGGCGCCTCAGGTCTCGCCGCCGCCGTCACCACCTCGCACCAGGACTGGCTGGCGCCGTCCGACCGGGATGTCCTTCGGGGATCGGGACTGGCGCACATGCTGGCGATTGCCGGCCTGCACACTGCGGCGGTGAGCGGGTTCGCCTTCTTCACTGTCCGCCTCGCGATCGCGGCGTGGCCGTGGCTCGCGCTCCGGGTGAACGGCAAGAAGGTGGCGGCGGTCGCCGCGCTGGCTGCGGTGGTGTGCTACCTGGTGCTCTCCGGCGCTCACCCTCCGGCGCGACGGGCGGCGATCACCGCCAGCGTCGCCTTCTTCGCCATTCTCGCCGATCGGCGCGCCGTAAGCCTCCACTCCCTCGCCGTCGCCGCTCTCGTCATCCTGGTCCTGCAGCCGGAGGCGGTGGTCCAGCCGGGCTTCGAGATGTCGTTCTGCGCCACTGCCTCCCTGATCGCCCTGGCCGAGGTGTGGCGCCGATCATCGCCGCCCGCTGGCCTTCCGTGGGCGCTTCGCCTGCTCCAGGGCGCTAGGGACTGGTTGGCGGCCATGGTCGTGGTCAGTTTCGTGGCGGGGGCCGCGACAGCGCCTTTCGCCATCCAGCACTTCAATCGGCTGGCGAACTACGGGCTGTTCGCCAACCTTGCCGCCGACCTCGTAGCCAGCGTCGTGCTGATGCCGGCGCTTGCCCTGTGTCTGCTGGCTCAGGCCCTTGGAGTTGGCGCGCCACTGGCCTCGCCGCTGCTTGCTGCGGCCGGTTGGGCGGCGCATGCGGTGATCTGGGTGGGCCGGGTGTTCGCCACTGCGCCCGGGGCGTCGATGAGCTTCTCGAGCGCGCCTGAAGTCGCCCTGGCCACGTCCTACCTCGGGATCATCTTCGCCTGTCTCTGGCGCGGGCGGCTTCGTATGATCGGTATTCCCTTGTCCCTCGCGGTCGCCCTGTGGCCCCGTCCGACGCCGCCCGTGGCCTGGATCGCCGCGGATGGGAACGACGTCGCTGTGGTGATCGCTAGCCAGGAGGTGGCGATGAAGCCCGGCGCCCGACAATACGCCACCGACCTGTGGGCTCAAAAGCGAGGGTTCGACCTGCCCGCGGACACGGCAAGGGCGCAGGAGGCGGCGTTCGGCTGCAATCGGGACGCCTGCGCGCCTCTCGCGGGCACGCGGCCAGCCATCGGGGCGTGGTGGACGCGCCGAAAGCCCAAGCCATGGGCGCTCGCGGACCGGTGTCGGAATGCGGAGATCTTCATCCTGCGGGCGGACGTCGAAGTCCCCGACGCCTGCCGCGACGCCCTGATCCTGCGCCGGGGCGATTTCGAAGCCGGCGGTTCGGCCGAGATCTTCGCCGCTCCGGGCGGTTGGAGGCTCGTCTGGTCCCAGGCGCTGCGCGGGCGCCGCCCGTGGACGATCAGTGATACCGTCGAATGAGGGCGACGAGCTTGCCCTGAACCTGGACCTGGTCAGGACCGAAGATCCGGGTCTCGTAAGCGGGGTTCGCCGCCTCCAGGGCAATCGAGGCTCCCTTACGGCGCAGGCGCTTGAGGGTGGCCTCCTCGCTCATGACGAGAGCGACGATGATGTCGCCGGAGTTGGCGGTGTCGGTCCGGCGGATGATCGCATAGTCGCCGTTGAAGATTCCCGCCTGGATCATGGAGTCGCCTTCCACCTCCAGCACGAAGTGCTCGCCCGCGCCCAGAAGGGATTCGGGCACCTGCAGGCGGTCGCGTTCATGCTGGATGGCGGCGATCGGCGTTCCGGCGGCGATGCGGCCCAGAACCGGCAGGTCGCGTGTATCGTTGGCGGCGGGCGGAGGCGCTCCGGGGCGAAGGCCTGTTGCGGGGCCGCGCGGCGCGAAGGGAGCGATCGGCCCCGTCTGCGGCGGCTTAAGCACTTCGAGCGCGCGCGCCCGATGCGCCAGGCGGCGGACGAAGCCGCGTTCTTCGAGGGCGGTGATCAGCCGATGGATGCCCGACTTTGACGCGAGGTCGAGGGCGTCCTTCATCTCGTCGAACGATGGCGAGACGCCTGTCTCCTGGATCCGTTGATGGATGAACACCAGCAGGTCGTGCTGTTTGCGCGTGAGCATCGCCGTCTCTCTCCAACGCCCCTTCGTCCGGAGCGGGAACAAATCAAAAACGAACGAGGCGTGTTCTCTGGGTGTTCTTAGTTCGTGTCAAGTTCGTCCACTACGACCCGGCAAGAAGGGTGCGCGTGGCCGTCTCGACATCGCCCTGGCGCATCAGGCTTTCGCCCACCAGCATGGCGCGGGCGCCGGTGGCGGCCATCCGGCTCGCATCGGCGGCTGAGAAGATTCCACTTTCCGTTACAAGACAACAACTTGAGGGGACAAGTCGGGCCAGGGTCTCTGTCACTGCGAGGTCGGTGACAAAGGTCCGCAGATTGCGATTGTTGACCCCGACCAGGGTGGCGCCGTGGCTCAGAGCGCGCTCCATCTCCGCCTCGTCATGCGTCTCGACCAGGGCGTCCATGCCCTGGCGACGGGCTTCGACCATGAGATCCGCGGCCAGTGTGTCGTCCACCATGGCGAGAATCACCAGGATGGCGTCGGCGCCGATCGCGCGTGATTCGCCGACCTGCCATGGGTCGACGAGGAATTCCTTGCGCAGGCAGGGCAGGGCGACGGCCTGACGGGCTGCGGCCAGGTAGGCGTCTGATCCCTGGAAGCTTGGGCCGTCCGTGAGCACCGATAGGCAGGTTGCGCCGCCGGTCTCGTAGGCGCGCGCGATCTCCACCGGATCGAAGTCTTCGCGGATCAGCCCTTTGGACGGGGAAGCTTTCTTCACCTCCGCGATCAGCGCGAGGCGGCCTGGGGAGGCGGTTTCCCGAAGGTGGCGCTCGAAACCCCGCGGCGGCCCTGCCGCCTGGATGCGCGCCTCCAGTTCGGAGGCCGAAGTCTCGGCCCGCCGCCGGGCGACCTCGTCGCGCTTGTAGGTCGCGATGTTCGAGAGGATGTCGCCGCTCATGTCTCGCGCGTCGCCCTCACCAGCAGGTCGAGGGACCGGCGGGCCGAACCGCTGTCGATCGCCTCGGCCGCGCGATCCACGCCCTCCCGAAGGGTCTCGACCACGTCGGCGACGAAGAAGGCGGCGGCCGCGTTGAGCAGGACGATGTCACGATAGGGTCCCTTGGCTCCATCCAGCAGTTCACGCAGGGCGATCGCATTCTCGGCCGGGTCGCCGCCGCGAAGATCCGCGGGAGCCGCGCGTTCGATGCCTACCGCCTCGGGCGTGATGCGGAAGAGGCGGATGCCGCCCTCGCGCCACTCGGCGACCTGGGTCGCGCCGGTGGTCGTGATCTCGTCGAGCCCCTCGCCATGGACCACCCACGCCTTGACCGCGCCGAGCGCGCCCAGGACCCGCGCCAGGGGTTCGACCCATCGCGGATCGAACACTCCCAGCACCTGACGCTTCGCGCCAGCTGGGTTGGATAGAGGGCCCAGCATGTTGAAGATCGTGCGGAAACCCAGCTGCTCGCGCACCGGCGACACATGGCGCATGGCCCCGTGATGGGCCGGCGCAAACAGGAAGCATATTCCGGCCTCATCCAACGCTCGGCGCTGGGCACGCGGGCCGGCGGCGATGTCCACCCCTAGCGCGGTGAGCACGTCGGACGAGCCGGAACGTGAGGAGATGGCGCGCGTCCCATGCTTGGCGACCTTCAGCCCTCCGCCGGCCGCCACCAGGGCCACGGCGGTGGAGATGTTGAAGGTGTGCGCGCCGTCTCCACCGGTCCCGCAGACGTCCACAACCTCGTAAGGGTGATCCAGCTGCAGGGCCGACTGCCGCATCGCCCTTGCGCAGGCGGTAATCTCGCCGATCGTCTCGCCGCGCAATCGCATGGCGGTGACCGCGGCGGCGATCTGGGCCGGCGTCGGCTCTCCGCGCAGACAGGCCGCGAAGAAGGTGTCAGCATCCTCGCCGACCAGGGTCGCCCCGTCGGCCAAGCGTGCAAGAAGAGGCTTGAAAGCGTCGGACATGATCAGGCCCGCGCCTCGGCGCGAAGGCCGGCAAGCGCGAGAAAATTGCCCAGCAGCCGGTGACCGCCTTCAGTTGCGATTGATTCGGGGTGGAACTGGACGCCGTGGACCGGGCGGCTCCTGTGGGCGAGGCCCATGATCTCGCCATCCTCCGTCCAGGCGGTCACCTCGAGAACATCCGGCAGCGTCTCCGGTTCTACGGCGAGGCTATGATACCGCGTGGCGGTAAAGCCGTCGGGCAGGCTCTGGAACAGCCCCTCTCCGCGATGGCGCACGGGACTGGTCTTGCCGTGCATCAGGGTCTTCGCCCTCACGACCTTGCCGCCGAACGCCTGGCCGATCGCCTGATGGCCGAGGCAGACTCCCAGGATCGGCAGGCCGACGGGCGCGGCCGCGATGAGGTCAAGGCAGATCCCGGCCTCGTTGGGGCTGCAGGGCCCAGGCGAGAGGAGGACCGCGTCCGGGCGCATCGCAAGGGCCGCAGCGGCGTCCATCACATCGTTCCGGCGCACGACCGTCCTGGCTCCAAGCTCGTTCAGATAGTGCACGAGGTTGAAGGTGAAGCTGTCATAGTTGTCGATCACGAGGATCATCAGGCTCTTCCGTAGGTTGAGACGACGGGTCGGGGGTCAGGCGAACCGCCACGCCTCCTCCGCGGCGCGCCGAAGGGCGCGCGACTTGTGGAGGGTCTCCTCGTATTCCGCATCAGGATCGCTGTCGGCGACCACGCCGCCGCCGGCCTGAACGTAAAGGACTCCATCCTTGATCAGGCCCGTGCGCAGGACGATGCAGGTGTCGACCGATCCGTCTGCGCCAAAGTAGCCCACGGCGCCGGCGTAGACGACTCCACGCTTCACCGTCTCCAGCTCGTCGATGATTTGCATCGCCCGGACCTTGGGCGCACCGGAGACCGTGCCCGCCGGGAGCGCCGCCATCAGCACGTCCACGGGGTCCAGGCCTTCGGGCGCATCGCCTTCCACATTGGAGACGATGTGCATCACATGGCTGTAGCGCTCGATGGTGAAGCTCTCGGTGACCCGCACGCGGGGGGCCCGCGGCCCGCTCATCGTCGGCGCGTTGCGTCCCTCGTCGCGCAGCATGGCCACGCGTCCCACGTCGTTGCGACCAAGGTCCAGCAGCATGAGGTGTTCGGCGCGTTCCTTCTTGTCCGCGAGAAGCTCCGCCTCGCGGACAAGGTCCTCCGCAGGCGTGGCTCCGCGGGGGCGCGTTCCGGCGATCGGGCGGATGGTGATCTTTCCCTCGCGCAGGCGCACGAGGATCTCCGGCGAGGATCCGATGAGCGCAAACTCGGGGAAGTTGAGGAAGAACAGAAAGGGTGAGGGATTGGTCCGCCGAAGCGACCGGTAGAGGGCGAAGGGGTCCAGCGCGAATGGCATGCTGAACCGATGGCTTGGCACGACCTGGAAGATGTCACCGGCGCCGATGTAGGCCTTGGCCCGCTCCACGATCTGACCATAGGCCTCGCGGCTCACCGGCGAGGTAAAATCAGAGCCTTCCGCCGCGGCGCCGGGCGGCGATCGTCCCGGGAGCGGGTGGCGCAGGGCTGCTTCCACTGCCGCGAGGCGGTCCTGGGCTGCGGCGAAGACCGTCTCGGCGCTCTCGTGGGAAGGCCGCGCGGTAGTGACCAGCACGATCTCCTGGGCGATGGAGTCGAACACCGCGACGATTGAGGGACGGATCAGGACACCGTCAGGAAGTCCCAACGGATCCGGATTGATGTCCGGCAGCCGTTCGGCGAGCCGCACCATTTCATAGCCCAGGACGCCGAAGAGGCCGCCGACCATCGGGGGCAGGCCGGCAGGGATGTCCATACGCGAAGCCGCGACCAGGTCCTTGAGGTGGTCGAGCGCGTGGCCTTCGAGCGGCGTGAAAGGCCCCACTCCACCTTCGGCAGCGACAGCGGTCTCCGCCACGTCGCCCCTGCACCTCCAGACGAGGTCCGGCTGCATGGCGATGATCGAATAGCGCCCGCGCCAGGCGCCGCCTTCCACGGACTCGAACAGGAACGCGTAGGGCTTGCCGTGCGCGATCTTCAGATAGGCGGAGACGGGCGTCTCCATGTCGTCGATCAGCCGGCGCCAGACGAACTGGGGCCGCCCCGCGCGATACGCCTCGGCGAAGGCCGCGAAACCCTCGTGGTCGGTCACTGCGCCTTGCCGGGGGCTTTGGACGTGGCGCCGGCGAGCGTCGAAGGATTAATGCCGAGGGACTTGAGCGCGACATTGCGGTTCCAGCGCGCCGCGGTCTCACGCATCGAGGCGAGCTTCACCGTGTCGAGCATATCGCGCAGATAGTCCTGACCGAGGCGGCCGCGCACCGCGTTGGTCACCGCGGCGACGGTGGCCGGATCGCCCGGGGCCGCATGCACGACCTGGCCGACGTAGGCGCCCCCCGGAGCGCCGGCCGCGAACGGGTCGCCGGGCTTGACGCTGAAGGCGGCGACCAGGAACTCCCGACCCATCGACTGGTATTGCTGGGCCTTGATCATCTGCATGCCGGACGCCTTCACCACATGTCCCCCGACAGTCTGGGCGACGGCGTCGATCGACTTGCCGGCCCGGATCTCACCCTCGAGCTGTTCGACCCGAGCGCGGAAGGCCCCGCGGATCTGATCGACCTGGTAGGCCTGGACCAGCTGCGCCCTGTCCTGATCCAGCGAGGGCAAGGCGGGCGGGATGACCTTGTCGACGTGGAGGGCGAAATATTCGCCGGGTCCGGCGTCCTCGATTTCAGTGTCCTCGCCAGCGTTGGTGGCGAACGCGGCCTTGGCGATCTTGTCGTTGATGAGCGTGATCGGCTTGCCGTCGAGGCCGACGCCGGTCGCCGAGAAGGGACCAACGGACTGGACCGGCGTCCCGGCCTTCTGGGCGGCGGCAGGGATCGTCGAGCCGCCCTGGCGCGCCGTGTCGAACGCCTCGCTGAGGGCGTAGGCCTTGTCCTCGGCCGCCTTCAGGCGAAGATCGGATTCAATCTTCGGTCGCGCGCTCTCAAGTGTGGCGGCCTTGGCGGGCGTGATCTTGGTCACCTTCAGCGCGGCCAGGCCCAGCTCGCCCTGGACGGGGCCCGCGGAGGCGCCCGCCTTCATCGCGAAGGCGGCGAGGCCGAGCTTCTTGTCCAGCACTCCCGACTGCGGCTTGTCCGTATAGATCACCGGATCGGTGCCCATCGATTTGGCGATGGCCGTTGGATCCTCACCCTTGGTGAGCCGGGCCGCTGCCTGCGCACCCTCGGCCGCGGTCTTTACCGGTATCTCGACGATGCTGCGGGTCTCGGGCGTGGAGAGCTTATCCTTCTGCGCCTCGAACGCCTTCTCGACCTGCGCCGGATCGATCTTGATCGCGGGCATGAGCGCTGCGGAAGAGAAGCGGACCAGACTGACGATGCGCATCTCCGGCCGGGTGAACTGCGCAGCGTGCGCCTTCTCGAACGCCAGTAGCTGCGCGTCCGTGGGCGCCGCCGGCTTGGGCACGATCGTCGGATTGAGGAAGAAGTAGCTGACATCCCGGGATTGGAGCGCCGCCACCGCGTTCAGGGCGGCGTAGGCTCGCGGCATTTTGAAGTCCGCGGCGACCGCCATTCCGAGGTGCCGCTCGGCAAGCTCGTCGGTGATGTCCGCCTGCACCTGGCGCAGCGTCAGCCCCTGCGAGGCCAGGAACTGAGTGAACTGCTGGGCGCTGAACTTGCCGGTCACGCGGTCGAAGGCGAGGGGGATCTGCTTGATCTGGGCGTCGACGAGGGAAGGGGCCGGCGCGACGCCCGCGCGCGAAAGCATCTCGGCCTCGGCCTGGTCCATGGCGATCTGTTGCAAAAGCTGGAGATCGAACCCGTTCTCGACCAGGAACTCGTTCGTGAAGGTTTGGCTCGACTGTTGTTCCAGGCGTTGTTTTTGTTGTTCGAAGATCCGAGCGTATTCCCGGCCGGAAAGGGAGTGGGCGCCGGCCGTCACCACCGCGTCTGGACTGGTCCCGTTCAGGATATCCGGCAGACGGCTGCCGCCGCCTACGCCAAGGATCAGGAAGACGAGGATGAGGATGCCCATCAGCCCGATGGCGACGGGATTGCGGGCGGAGGATCGGAGCGAGCCGGTCATGCGTGGGCCGAGGTTCAGCGCGGCCGCGGATGGCGCCGCCAAGAGGCGCGGTATAGTTGAGGCGGCCGACGCGCCGCAAGCAAAGGCGCTCGCATCCCATAAACTCCCGAGGAAACGTCCGCTCCCGTGTCTCACGTCCGTCCACTGATCGCCGGAAACTGGAAAATGAACGGCCTCTCCGGCGATCTCGACGCGGCAGCGGACCTGGCCGCCCGCCTGGAGGAGAGGATCCCGGCGGCGAGGGTCGCCCTCTGCCCGCCCGCGACGCTGCTCAAGGATATGTCCCGACGCCTTGCGGGGCGCGGGATCGAGATCGGCGGCCAGGACTGCCGGGCGGAGAGCGCGGGCGCCTTCACAGGCGACCTCTCGCCGGAGATGCTCGTCGACGCCGGCGCGCGCCTCGTGATCCTCGGACACTCCGAGCGCCGCGCCTTTCACGCGGAGACCGACGCCGACATCGCCGCGAAGGTCGGCGGCGCGCTCAGGGCGGGGCTCGAACCGATCGTCTGCGTCGGCGAGCACGAAGACGAGCGCGACGCCGGCCGCGCCGTCGAAGTGGTCACGGGCCAGGTCCGGCGGTGCCTGCCGTCCGCTCTGGCGGGAAAGCCGTTCTGCGTCGCCTATGAACCCGTCTGGGCGATCGGTTCGGGGCGCACGCCGACGGTCGACCAGATCTCGGAGGTCCACCAGGCGATCCGGCGGGACCTCGTGGTGATGTTCGGCGAGGCCGGGCGAGGCGCGCCGATCCTCTACGGCGGTTCGGTGAAACCCCAGAACGCCCAAGAGGTCTTCTCCGCCGCTGAGGTCGGGGGAGCGCTGGTGGGCGGCGCCTCGCTCTCGGCGAGCGATTTTGGAGCCATCATCGCCGCCTTTTAGACCGCGACAGGCAGGACAGGCTCGAGATCGCAAAGGCGGTCGAACCGGAGGGTCCGTTTGCCGCGAGGTTCGGCCGGTGCTAGAGGCCGCGGCTTCGCACCGCGCCCCCTCGCGCGCGCGCCACCTTCATCCTAAGTCTTGTCCATGCTCCTCGGCCTATTGCTGACCCTGAACATAATCGTGTGCCTCGCGCTGATCGGCGTCGTGCTGCTGCAGCGTTCCGAAGGCGGCGCGCTCGGCGGCGGCGGAAGCCCGACCGGCCTCATCACCAGCCGCGGCGCGGGCGACCTGCTGACGCGGATCACCTGGATCCTCTTCAGCATGTTCCTGATCCTCAGCCTCGCGCTCACCCTGCTTGGCGGGCGGCAGCGGTCGTCCGAAGCGATCCTCAACCGACTGAAGAACGAGTCGGTGAACCCGGACGCCCTGGCCCGCAGGACGCCGGCTCCAACGCCCGGGCAGACGCCCCCGCCGGTTTCGGCGCCGGCGCCCGCGCCGTCCTCCACCCCATCGGTCCCGGCGACCACCGGCGGCTTCCTCCCGCCGCCGAAGCCCGTGGTGAGCATGCCCGCGTCGGCGACGCCCCCTCCGACGACTCCCGCAAAGCCCTGATCCGGCGACCACGACGGATGCGACGTCGCTCGATGCTCGCGCGCGCCCGCGCGAATCAGTTATTCTGAGCGTCCATGGCGCGGTACATTTTCATCACCGGCGGCGTGGTCTCCTCATTGGGAAAAGGGCTCGCCTCCGCCGCTCTCGGCGCGTTGCTGCAGGCGCGAGGCTACAAGGTCCGTCTGCGCAAGCTCGACCCCTATCTGAACGTGGACCCAGGGACGATGAGTCCCTACCAGCACGGCGAGGTCTTCGTCACAGATGACGGAGCGGAGACCGATCTGGACCTCGGTCACTACGAGCGGTTCACTGGCGTGTCGGCCACCCGCGCCGACAACATCACCACCGGCCAGATCTACAAGACGATCCTCGAGAAGGAGCGCCGCGGCGACTATCTGGGCGCGACCGTTCAGGTCATCCCGCACGTCACCGACGAGATAAAGCGCTTCGTCCTCTCCGATCCGGGCGAGGATGTCGATTTCGTGCTGGTCGAAATCGGCGGCACCGTCGGCGATATCGAGGGCCTGCCGTTTTTCGAGGCGATCCGTCAGCTCGGCCAGGAACTGCCGCGCGGCCAGACCTGCTTCGTCCATCTCACCCTGCTGCCGTTCATCAAGACGGCAGGGGAGATGAAGACCAAGCCGACACAGCACTCGGTGAAGGAACTGCGCTCGATCGGCATCCAGCCGGATGTGCTGCTGTGCCGTTGCGAGCAGCCGATTCCGGCCGAGGAGAAGCGCAAGATCGGCCTGTTCTGCAACGTGCGCCCCACGGCGGTGATCCAGGCCATGGACGCCGCGAACATCTACAGCGTGCCGCTGGATTATCATCGCCAGGGTCTGGACGCCGAAGTGCTCGACGTCTTCGGCCTGCGCGATGCGCCGCCGCCGGACCTCTCGCGCTGGGAACGGATCTCCCAGCGCCTGGAACAGCCCGACGGCGAGGTCACCATCGCCGTGGTCGGCAAGTACACGGTGCTGAAGGATGCCTACAAATCGCTCATCGAAGCGCTGGTCCACGGCGGCGTCGCCAATCGGGTCAAGATCAACTTCGACTGGGTGGAGAGCGAAGCCTTCGAAGGCGACGAGAACGCCGCGGCGACCAGGCTCGAAGGCGTCCACGGCATCCTCGTTCCTGGGGGGTTCGGCGAACGGGGCTCGGAGGGGAAGATCCGGGCGGCGAAATTCGCGCGGGAGCGCCAGGTGCCGTATTTCGGCGTCTGCTTTGGAATGCAGATGGCGGTGATCGAGGCGGTCAGGAACGTGGCCGGGGTCACCGGCGCCTCCTCGAGCGAGTTCGGCCCGACGTCTGAGCCCGTGGTTGGCCTGATGACCGAATGGGTAAGGGGCAACGAACGCGAGCTCCGCGGCCAAGGCGACGATCTTGGCGGAACGATGCGGCTGGGGGCCTATGAGGCCCACCTCGCGCCCGGATCCAAGGTCGCCGAACTCTATGACTCCCTGACCATCAGCGAGCGCCATCGGCACAGGTATGAAGTGAACATCGCGTATCGGGAGCACTTCGAGGCGGCGGGACTCAAGATGACGGGGGTTTCGCCGGACGGACTGCTTCCCGAGATCGTCGAGCGCGAGGACCACCCCTGGTTCATCGGCGTGCAATTCCACCCCGAGCTCAAGAGCCGGCCATTCGACCCGCACCCGTTGTACGCCAGCTTTATCGCCGCTGCGGTGGAGCAGAGCCGGCTGGTGTGACCGCGATGGGCGAAGGGGACATTCGTCGCCTCGCCATGGCCTTGCCCGAGGTTATCGAGAGCGACCACCATGGCTCCCCCTCGTTCCGCGTCCGAGGCAAGATCTTCTGCACGATCCGTCCGGGCGGAACGCGGATGATGGTCAAGCTGGACTCCGACGACCAGCACAACCTGTGCGCGGGACGTCCCGACGTCCTGGAGCCTGTGCCGGGGTATTGGGGGCAGAAAGGATCGACGTTCGCCGATCTTTCGAAGCTCGACCCGGCTTTCGCGGAGGCCCTGCTTCGACTGGCCTACGCGAACGTCGCCCCACAGCGTCTCGTCAGCCTGCTCGGCCCGCTGACGTCCTGAGACGGGGGTCGGTCACTCGCAATAGATGCGGACCTTGGCGTCCTTCTCGTCCACATCGATCAAGAATTCGCCCAACTGCTCGACCAGGGCCTCCAGGGTCTCCGGCTTGATATGCTCGACATCGAAGGGGATGCCGTTGCGGGCCATGGCCGCATTCACCTTGTCCCGCGCCGCGGGCGGGATGACCGAGGCCAACCGCACGCCCGCTCGCAGAAAATTCATCGGAACGCGGATGTTGACGCGCGTGGGGCTATTCCGCCCATCGTCATGCGCGTCGACCTCCACGCGCAGGTAGCGGCGTGGGCTGGCGCTGTCCGGGATCGCCTGAGGGGTCGGGCGATCGAGGGCTGAAAGCAGCCGCTCGGCCTCTTCAGTGGTGATCTTGCCTTCCGCCAGCATGGCGAGGATTCGGCGGCGGTCTTCGCTCATCGCACGCTCCTGTAGGGTCTAGAATATCCGCAGGCGCACGCGCGCTTCCGGCGTGTCCACGTCGATCCGGGTTCCGGAGAGGCTGGTCAGCAGGGCGCCCAGCGCCCAGAGCAGCCGGAGGGGTCCAACGGCTCGAACCCGCCGATTGGCGGCCACGAAGGGCGCCGCGAGCAAGGCCGGCGGCGCCAGAAGGATCAGCACCGGCGTCACGGGCAGCCACAGGGCGATTGAGATCGGCCGGCGGCGCGGCGCCGGGATGGCGGGGAGGGGACTGGACCCGTGGCGACGAGCGCTCTCATGATCGACCCTCCAGGGCGGCGATCGCGTCTTCGACCGTGATATCTCCGCGTTCGAGGCGGTCCAGGGTTTCGCTTCGCGCAGGTGCGGGACTGGTGTCGACGAAGTCCAGCGACGCGGCGATGCGCGAGATCCGCGCCTTGATCGTGGGGTAGCTGACGCCGAACATCTGTTCCATCGCCTTGATCGAGCCGTGGCTTCGAATGAAGGCGGCGACGAACACCTGGTCTTCGGCCGACAGGCGCGCCAGGGGCGGAGGGGAGAATGCGCCCTCTACGGCGATGCCGGACTCATCCAGCCTCACCCGCTCGACTGTGAAGGACTGGCCTCCCGTCAAGCGTGTGAGCGCCTGCCACTCATGAATTTGAAGAGGCATCCACGACCCAACTCAGAAAACTCAATCTGAGAATCACGAAAATCAATCTGATTGTCAATGTCAGCGCGCAACGATCCGGGCGTGGCCGTCGGCCGGGCCCTCGTCGCTCTTGAACCGGGCCACTGTTTGGGGCATAGGCGCGCGCTCATCTCGGCGCCCGACGTTCGCCGATCGCTCTCGCGCAAGATCAGCAGATCCACCATGGCCGTCCCCAAGAGAAAAGTCTCGCCCTCGCGTCGCAACATGCGCCGCTCGCACCACGCCCTCGAGGCGAACAGCTACATCGAGGACAAGGACACCGGCGAGCTGCGTCGACCGCACCACGTCGATCTGAAGACCGGCATGTACCGCGGCCGGCAGATCCTCTCGCCGAAGGAAGACTGACGCCTATTGCGTGCGCCCTCTCGCCTGCACGGCGAGGCGGCGCTCTTCCACCATCTGCGGCGTGACCTTGGCGTTCGCCGCGCTCGAGACCGTATGCTCGTGGGCCAGGGCGGCCCCAAACGGCAGGTCATAGCCCTCGTCGATCAAGCGCTTGTAAGCCACGAGGGTTTCGGCGGGGATGCTCGCCATGTCCGCGGCGAGGGCCAGGGCGCCCGGCATCAGCGCGTCGGGCTCCACCACGCGATTGACCAGACCCCACTCGCAGGCCGTGCGCGCATCCAGGAAGTTCCCGGTAAGGGACAGTTCCTTGGCGCGAGAGATCCCGATGATCCGCGAGAGGCGCTGCGAGAGTCCCCAGCCCGGCAGGATCCCCACGCGTGCGTGGGTGTCGGCGAACCGCGCTGACGTCGAGGCGATCAGCACGTCGCACGCCAGGGCCAGCTCGAATCCCCCCGTGATCGCCACGCCGTTGATCGCGCCGATCACCGGCTTCGGACACCCCAGTATGGCCTGCACCGGGTTCTCGGCCGCGCTTCTGGCGTTGGCCGCGCCAAGGCCGGCGGGATCGCTGCCGAGTTCCTTCAGATCGAGGCCGGCGGTGAAGGCGCGTCCAGCGCCGGTGAGGACCAGGACCTTCACCCGGTCGTCGGCGGACAGCTCGACGATGGTGTCGTGCAGCTTCTCGCGCAGGGCCCGGGAAAGGGCGTTCATGGCTTCAGGGCGGTCCAGCGTCACGACCGCCGTCGCCTCGATCCTATCCACCTTGAGCATACGCGTCCTCCATCGGCATCCGGCCATAGCTCCGGCCGCGGCCTTTCCCAACCCTCCGCCATTCGGCTAAGGCCTCCGCCTCAGGCTATTCCCGAGAAGGAACCCCATGACCGAGATCGTCGACATCACTGCGCGCGAGATCCTGGACAGCCGGGGCAATCCGACCATCGAGGTGGACGTGACGCTGGAGGACGGATCGTTCGGCCGCGCCGCGGTTCCCTCGGGCGCCTCCACTGGCGCACACGAGGCGGTGGAACGCCGGGATGGCGACGCTGACCGGTATAGCGGCAAGGGCGTCCTGCGCGCTGTCGCCGCCGTCAACGGCGAGATCTTCGACGCCCTGTCGGGGATCGACGCGGAGAGTCAGCGCGAAATCGACGACACCATGGTCGAGCTGGATGGCGAGCCGAACAAGGGTCGCCTGGGGGCCAACGCCATCCTGGGCGTCAGCCTCGCCGTGTCCAAGGCGGCGGCGGCATCGGCGGGCCTGCCTCTCTACCGCTATGTCGGCGGCGTTTCGGCGAGGCTCCTGCCGACGCCGATGATGAACATCATCAATGGGGGCGTCCACGCCGACAATCCGATCGACATCCAGGAATTCATGATCATGCCGACCGGCGCGGAGTCCTTCTCGGAAGGTTTGCGCATGGGGGCAGAGATCTTCCACGCCCTGAAGAAGGCGCTGCGCGACGCGGGACACAACACCAATGTCGGCGACGAGGGCGGCTTTGCTCCGAACCTCGCCAGCGCCGAGGCGGCCCTCGCCTTCATCGTCGAGGCGGGCGGCAAGGCCGGCTACCTGGCCGGGGAGGACTTCCATCTGGCGCTCGATGCGGCCTCGACCGAGTTCTTCAAGGACGGGCGTTATCGCCTCGAGGGAGAGGGCGAGACCTTCGATGCGGCGCAGATGACGGCCTATCTGGCCGATCTCGTCGCCCGCTTCCCGATCGTCTCCATCGAGGACGGTTGCGCCGAGGACGACCTGGAGGGCTGGGCGCATATGACCCGGGAGTTGGGAAGCAAGGTGCAGTTGGTCGGAGACGACGTCTTCGTAACCAATCCCAGGCGCCTGGAGGTCGGCATAAAGCGGGGCCTGGCCAATGCTATCCTGGTGAAGGTGAACCAGATCGGGACGCTCTCGGAGACGCTCGACGCCGTCGATCTCGCCCGCCGGAACGCCTATGGCGCGGTGATGAGCCACCGCTCGGGCGAGACCGAGGACTCCACCATCGCGGATCTCGCGGTGGCGACCCACTGCGGACAGATCAAGACCGGCTCGCTTGCCCGCTCCGACCGGTTGGCCAAGTACAACCAGCTCCTGCGGATCGAAGCCCAGCTTGGCGATCAAGCGCTCTACGCCGGCGCGAGCGCAATTCGACGCATGAGCTAGGACGAGCGAGGGGAGGTGGAGTCGAGCGACTCTGGTTAGTGTGACCTTAACGGCTTGGCGGACATAGTGCCTCCGCTCAAGCTTTGCTTCAGGTCGAGGTCGTCGCCCGCGTGTACTTCCGTCTCAAACCCTATCTCACGACGGCGGCTCTCGCCTTCCTGATTTTCTTCTTCGCCTTCCACGCACTCACGGGCGAACGCGGCATCCTGATGTCGCGGACGCGCGACGAGGTGCTGGCCGACCGGCAGGCGGAGCTGAAACGTCTCCAGACGGAGCGCGCCAGTCTCGAGACGCGCGCGCACTATCTGCGCGACGAGAGTCTGTCCGCTGACCTCGTGGAGGAGCGGGCCCATGTCCTTCTGGGCTTTGTCGATCCCAGGGACTATGTGATCCGCGAAATCCCGGGGCCCGGCTGACGCGATCGTCCTGCCCGCCCCGGCCGGGACGGGTTTGGAGACAGGCATGGCGCGCCGCGCCGCGAAGACAATCGAAAAGACGACGACGCCCGCTGCGGAGCAGCCCGACAAGGATCAGCTTCTCGCCTTCTACCGGTCGATGCTGCTCATCCGCCGGTTCGAGGAGCGCGCGGGGCAGCTCTACGGCATGGGACTGATCGGAGGTTTCTGCCACCTCTACATTGGTCAGGAAGCCGTGGCGGTCGGGATGCAGTCGGTGAAGGGTCCGAAGGACCAGGTGATCACCGGCTATCGCGACCACGGGCATATGCTCGCCGCGGGCATGTCGCCCCGCGCCGTGATGGCCGAGCTCACCGGGCGGTTCCCGGGCGCCTCGCACGGCAAGGGCGGCTCGATGCACATGTTTTCCGTCGAGTCGGGGTTCTACGGCGGCCACGGGATCGTCGGCGCCCAGGTGAGCCTTGGCACGGGCCTGGCGATGGCGAACCGATACCGGGACGACGGAGCTGTGGCGTTCGTCTATTTTGGCGACGGCGCCGCCAACCAGGGGCAGGTCTACGAGAGCTTCAACATGGCCGAGCTCTGGCGTCTCCCGGTCGTCTACATCATCGAGAACAACCAGTACGCCATGGGCACCAGCGTCGAGCGCTCCTCTTCGGAGACTCATCTGTACCGGCGCGGCGCGAGCTTCAACATACCCGGCGAAGAGGTTGACGGAATGGACGTGTCCGCCGTGCGGCGCGCAGGACTCAAGGCGGCCGAACACGCGCGGGGCCGGAACGGCCCCTATCTGCTGGAGATGAAGACCTACCGCTATCGCGGGCACTCTATGAGCGACCCGGGCAAATACCGCACTCGCGAGGAGATCGACGCGGTCCGCAAGACGCGCGACCCGATAGAGCACCTTCAGGAGCGGCTGGAAGCCCAGGGCTGGCTCGATGAGTCCACGGCCCGAACGATCGATACGGAGGTGAAGGGGGTCGTCGCCGAAGCCGCCGAGTTCGCCCGCACCGCGCCCGAGCCACCCCCCGAAGAACTGTTTACGGACGTCTACGCCGAGGCCCACGCGTGAGCACTGACGTTCTGATGCCCGCCCTCTCTCCGACGATGGAGGAGGGGACGCTGTCGAAGTGGCGCGTCAAAGTTGGCGACACTGTCAAGAGCGGCGACGTGATCGCCGACATCGAGACCGACAAGGCGACGATGGAAGTGGAAGCCGTCGACGAAGGCGTGGTCGAAACCCTGCTGGTGCCGGAGGGCGCCGAGGGGGTGAAGGTGAACACCCCGATCGCGCGCCTGAGCGGCGAGGAGGCAGCCTCGGTCGCTCCCGCTGCGGCGCCGGGACCGCAAGCTCCCGCGGCCGACAAGCCTCCCGTCCAGGAAAAGAAGGCGGAGAGCGCGCCGTCGCCCGCGCCAGCCGCCGGAACCCGACCGGCGCCAGCTTCCGCGACGGCGCCGGAAGCTGATCCCGAAATCCCTGCGGACGTAAAGCGGGTGAAGATCACCGTGCGCGACGCCCTGCGCGACGCGATGGCCGAAGAGATGCGGCGTGATCCCGACGTCTTCCTGATGGGCGAGGAGGTCGCGCAGTACCAGGGCGCCTACAAGGTCAGCCGCGGCCTCCTCGAGGAGTTCGGCGACCGCCGGGTGATCGACACCCCCATCACCGAACACGGGTTCACCGGTCTCGGTGTAGGAGCCGCGATGGCGGGCCTCAAGCCGATCGTCGAGTTCATGACCTTCAACTTCGCCATGCAGGCGATGGACCAGATCATCAATTCGGCGGCCAAGACCCTCTACATGTCCGGCGGCCAGGTGCACTGCCCGGTGGTCTTCCGCGGTCCCAATGGGGCGGCGGCCCGCGTTGCGGCCCAGCACAGTCAGGACTATGGCGCCTGGTACGCCTCCGTCCCTGGGCTGAAGGTCGTGGCTCCCTACGACTCGGCCGACGCCAAGGGTCTGCTCAAGTCGGCGATCCGTGATCCCAACCCCGTGGTCTTCCTCGAACACGAGATGCTCTATGGGCACGAATTCGAGGTTCCGGAGGTCGAGGACTGGCTCGTTCCGATCGGCCGAGCCAAGGTCAGGCGCGTCGGGACAGGCGTCACGATCGTGGCTTATTCGCGGATGGTCGCCATCGCCCTGGAAGCCGCTGAAGCGCTGGCCGGGGAGGGAATCGACGCCGAGGTGATCGACCTGCGCACTCTGCGGCCGCTGGACCACGAAACGGTGGTCAAGAGCGTCATGAAGACCAACCGCCTGGTCACGGTCGAAGAGGGATGGGGGCCGATGGGCGTCGGCGCGGAGGTCGCGGCGCGCGTCGTCGAGCACGCCTTCGACTACCTGGACGCCCCGCCCGCGCGGGTCTGTCAGGCCGATACGCCCCTACCTTATGCGGCCAACCTCGAGGCGCTCTCGCTGCCGTCTCCGGCGAAGGTCGTGGAGGCGGCCAGGGCCGTCTCCTACAGATGAGCGCTGAACTGGCCTGGCGGAGCGGCGGCTGCCATTGCGGGGCCGTGCGTTTCGAGGCGGCCCTGCCGCATGAGGTAGAGGCCCAGGACTGCAACTGCTCGATGTGTTCCAAGACCGGCTTCATCCACATCATCGTGCCGGAAAGCTGTTTCCGCCTTTTGACGGGGGTGGATGAGCTCACGAGCTACGCCTTCAATACCGGCGTGGCCCGCCACCTGTTCTGTCGTATCTGCGGCGTGAAGAGTTTCTATCGCCCAAGGTCCAACCCCGACGGCTGGTCGGTCAACGCCCGCTGCCTCGACGCGCCGGAGGCCCTGTCCATTACCGTTGCGCCGTTCGACGGTCGCGACTGGGAGGCGCACGGGGCCGAGCTGGCGCACCTTTCCAAGGAGCCCTCGTGACCGACGTCCTGATGCCCGCCCTGTCGCCGACCATGGAGGAGGGCACGCTCGCCAAGTGGCTCGTGAAGGTCGGCGACGCCGTGAAGAGCGGCGACGTCATCGCCGAGATCGAGACCGATAAGGCCACGATGGAAGTCGAGGCCGCCGACGAGGGCGTGGTCGAGGCCCTGCTGGTGCCCGATGGAACCGAGGGGGTGAAGGTCAACACGCCGATCGCCCG
>DATBEN010000150.1:0-25152 GCA_036276055.1 Caulobacteraceae bacterium | reverse complement strand
CAGGCCGAACAGCGACGCCTCGAGCGCGAGGCCCTGGGCCTGGCTGGACTGTGCGCTGGCGTTCACGGCTTCCAGCGCGTAGCGCACGGCGATCGGGGCGTTAGCGAAGATCTGCCTCAGCACCGCCTCGGCGCGCGGGAGCAGGTCGGCCGCTGCGACGACCTCATTGACCAGGCCGATGCGCCAGGCTTCGCGTGCGTCGATCGTCTCGCCGGTGAGGATCAGCTGCAGGGCGCGACCCTTGCCGACCAGCCGCGGCAGCCGCTGGGTGCCGCCGCCGCCGGGCAGCAGTCCTAGCTTCACTTCCGGCTGCCCGAACCTGGCCGTCTCGACGGCGATGCGCATCGTGCAGGCCATCGCGGTCTCGCAGCCGCCGCCCAGCGCGAAGCCGTTCACCGCCGCGATCACCGGCTTCCCAAGCGTCTCGATCAGATCGAGCACATCCTGGCCGTAGCGGCTGGCCTTCTCCGCCTCGAAGGCGGCGACATGCGCCAGCTCGCCGATATCGGCGCCGGCGATGAACGCCTTGTCGCCGGTCCCGGTCAGGATCACGCCGAGGATCGAGGGGTCGGCCTGGGCGTCGCTGAACGCGCCGTGCAGGTCCGTCCAGGTTGGCGTGTTGAGGGCGTTGAGCACCTTTGGACGGTTCAGCGTCACATAGGCGATCCGGTCCCGCTTCTCGTAGATCAGGTTCTCGAACGTCGGGATTGATACAGGCGCGTTCACGCGGCCATCTCCTGGTTTGCAAAAGTGGATCGAGGGATGAGACGCAGGCGCGTCAGGCGAAGGCGCTGATGCCCGTGACCGCCTTGCCCACGATCAGGTTCTGCATCTGGAAGGTGCCCTCGTAGGAGTAGAGGGCCTCGGCGTCGGCGAAGAACCGCGCGACGTTGTAGTCGACGACGATGCCATTGGCGCCACAGAGCTCGCGCGCCCAGGCGACGGTCTCGCGCATCCGCGCCGTGCAGAACGCCTTGGCGAGCGAGGCGTGGTAGTCGGCGAGCTTGCCCTCGTCGTCGAGCTGGGACAGGCGCAGCATCAGGCACTGGCAGGCGGTGACGTTGGCGAGCATCCTGGCCAGCAGGTCCTGGATCAATTGGAACGCGCCCAGGGGCTTGCCGAACTGCTTGCGATCCTTGGCGTAGGCGAGCGCATGCTCGTAGGCGCCCATCTGGCAGCCCGTGGACATCCAGCCCACGGCGTAGCGCGTCATGCGCAGCACGCGCGCGGTGTCGCGGAAGGAGTTGGCCGATTGCAGCCGATTCGCCTCAGGGACGCGGCAGTCCTTGAGCGTAATCAGCCCATTCTGCACCACTTTCAGCGCGATCTTGTGCTCTATCTTCTCGACGCTGAAGCCAGGCGTGGTCTTGTTCTCGACGATGAAGCCCTTGACCTGGTTGTCGGCCACATCGCGCGCCCAGATGATCGAAACATCGCACCAGGGCGCGTTGCCGATCCACTTCTTCTGGCCGTTGAGGACCCAGGTATCGCCCTCGCGGCTGGCGGTCGTCGTCAGGCCGCCGCCGGTTCCGGAACCGACGAGGGGCTCAGTCAGGCCGAAGCAGCCGACTTTCTCCTGCCGCGCCATCGGCGGCAGCCACTTCTGTTTCTGCTCCTCCGAGCCGTCGAGATAGATCGATCCCATGGCGAGACCGTCGTGGACGCCGAAGAAGGTGGCGATGGAGGGATCGGTGCGCGCCATCTCCATCATGACGAAGCCGAAGAGCTGCTGGCTGCCGCCGCGGCAGCCGTAGCCCTCGAGACCCAACCCGCCGATGTTCAGCTCACGGAATGCAGGCAGCAGCTCGAACGGGAAGGCGTCGTCCGCCCAATACCTGTTTATGATCGGAGCAACCTGGCTCTCCATGAACGAGCGGACCGCCTTGAGGGTGGCGAGCTCTTCGGCTGACAAGGTCTCGGTGATCTCATAGAAGTCACTCGCCGGAACGGCGTCGCTTCTCGGTGGTTGGGACATGTCATTCATGGTGAGATTCCTGTACAAAGGTCGACAAAAATCTCGATGATATTCAGCGGTTGCCGCCCATCAGAGGCTCCATCGCCGCCATCACCGAATTGATGAGTGAGGGTCGCACGCCGCGTGGCTCCTTTATTGGAGGATCACGTCCCTACTGGGTGGGAAACGCGCATGCCGACGCCCGTCGAGAGCAGGAGACGGCTTCGCTGACTTCGAGTCTGGTCGGCGATGTGCGTTAGTCCCGCGGGAGCGGTTTGGGTCGGTCCTGAGGCGCGGTCGTGCGAGCCCGGCTGTTTGCGTCCCGCCTGCGGCGGCGACCCAGCCTTCAGGCCTGCCGCAGAGCGTCGGCGCGGCCTTCTGCCGCCTCCCGGGGGGCCTCGTCGGCCATGGTCACGCGGTTCTTGCCACTGGCCTTGGAGGCGTAGAGGGCTCGGTCGGCCGCCAGGACGAGAGTCTCGGCGGTGTCGCCGCACTCGGGGAAGGTCGCCACGCCGAGGGACGCCGAGAACCCGGCGAGGCGCCTTCCGCCATAGTCCAGCCGCAGGGCCTCCACGGCCGCCCTCACACGCTCGGCGACCGCTGCGCCCTGGGTCGCGCCCGTCTGCGGGAGGACGACCATGAACTCCTCTCCGCCGTAGCGGAAGGCGACGTCGCCCTGGCGGAGGTTCCGCGTGATCGCGCTGCCGAGCGCCCGCAGCACCATGTCGCCGGCGTCGTGGCCGAAGGTGTCGTTGAACTTCTTGAAGTTGTCGAGGTCCAGGAGGACGAGGGAGAGCGGACCGCCGGTCCTGGCGGCGCGCGGAAGCTCCAGGGACAGCGTCTCCTGCATGTGGCGCCGGTTGAACAGGCCGGTCAGCGCGTCCCGGATCGACAGGTCCTTCAGGTTGTCCCGCAGGCGGAGATTCCCGATGGTGGTTCCGATGCTCTCGGCCAGCACGCTGACATCGTCGAGGGGCAGGGCGAGAGCCATGTCCCGCTCTTCGAGATAGAGCAGGCCCACGGTCTGGTCCTGGGCGACGATTGGCAGGCAGCGGCAGGCGCAGCCCGCCGCGGGGTCGATATGGCGGCACGCCGCCTCGGAATCCGTCCAGTGCACCACGTGCGGACGCCCGTCCCGTACGCCCCAGCAATCCGAGGGTTCGATCTCGGCCGGCGCGCTGGCGGGCTCGGACCACTCCGCCACCTTTCGCAGGGCTTCGTCGGGTCCGCCGCGGGTGTAGAGGGCGCCTGCGCCCGAGCGGACGATCAAGGGAGCGAGGTCGCCGATCACCTCGGCTACTTCCGCCTCGTCCTCGCAGGCGGTCAGGCGGGCCGCGAGCCGGCTCAGCATCTCCGCGGCGTGGTTCTTTCGTGTGAGGCCGTCCGCCTGGCTCTTCAGCGCGGTGTTCGAGCGCGCGAGCGACTTTTCCGCGCTCTCGCGCCGCAGCCGCTCGGCCCGGAGGTCCGCCACCATCCCGTTGAAGGCGCCCGCCAGTCGATCGAATTCGCCCCCGCCGACGGCCGATATGTCGCCGCTGAGGTCGCCTCCGGCGACGCGCCGCACGCCGCTCAGGAAGGCTTCCTGCTGGCGCCGGATCGAAGCGACGACCCAGATGTTGGTGACCACCGAGGCGCCGGCGATCAGCAGGCTGCCAACGATGAGGATCGCGAGCAGCCGGGCGTAGGCCAGGCGCATGGCGTGGTCCCGCTGCTCCACCTCGACGTTCAGCCTGCCCCGGATCTGGCTCACCACCGCCCGGGCCTGCTCCATCAGCGCTTCGCCCCGGTCGGTCTCGACGATCTTGAGAGCGGCGGCGAAGCCCTCGTCTCGGCGCGTCGCGATGACCTGGTGAAGCTCCGCCACCTTGAGGGAGACGATCTCACTCAGCCGGTCGACGTCGTCCCTTAGCTCCGGGTCGGCGGCCGATCCGGCGCGAAGCCGCTCCACCTCGCCCGGCAGAGCCCGGTCGGCGGCCTGAAAAGGCTTCAGATAAAGGTCCCGACCGCTCAGCACGTAGCCGCGCTGGGCCGTCTCGGCGTCCTTCACGTCCGACAGAACCGCCTGGATCTCGTCGATCCGCCGGTATGCCAGATGCCGGGCCTGCGCCGTCGAGTCCGATTCGCGAATCGCGCCCAGCAGGGCGGCGACCACCGTTCCCAGCAGCAGAAGGGTCGCCAGCGTCACCAGCCACAGACGGCGTGAGATCGACATGCGGTCGTTTCAAATCACAACTAAAACGCGGTTCGCCCGCCGCTTTTCAAAGCAGAGATTATATGGCGCGAACAGAGGCAATACCGCATTTGCGCACGGCTGTGCGCCGGTAAGAAATCGTACGCCCGCTCGAGCGGCGTTCCGCCTCTTCCCTTGGCGCCCCCGGATTGATGGCCGGACAGGACGTCCCCACCGCGCCGGAGGCCAAGGGTTGCGACGCCGTCCCGGTGAGGCGGTCGAAAGAAAGATCGTCAGTTCAAAGCAGCATGACGGTGAATTTTATTGAATCTGTCTTTTGATTTGTCTCGCTGCCGAGGTGATTCGCCAGATCTGTCGCCCTGTCCGATTTGAGGACGGACCTCCTTCTCGCGGCCAGCGGTCACGCCCGGCCCGAGCGAGTCGCCGCGAGGCGCAGATGCGGGAAGCGCAGATTGTCGTGACGGACCGGCGGATCATCTGCGCCAGCGAGGCGTTTTCCCGCACGTCGATCGGGATGAACCGGGACCGGGCGCAGCGCGACCCGATCGATTCGCGGCCAGCGGCGCGCCGTTTCGCTGGACTTCAGACGGCAGATCGGTTGCAAATAGGCGGAGCCGCACGGCGCCGTCGGCGCGTCCGGATCTGGGCGTTGCAGTTGGCGCCAGAGTGCGCGACCGCCCCAGATATGGCCCCGGCTGTTGGCATTTCGGCAACACCGCGACAAAATGTAGCTAGAACCGTTCGGAAACACGGAATTCCCTCGTTACTGTGCGAGTTGAAGTCCGTACGTCGGTGTTGGATGCGGCGCGGACCTCCGCCAGCAAGCCGTCGGGGGCGCGCGTAGGCCAGACCGATCAACAGCAACTCCGTCACGCGCGGCGGGGGGCGCATGAACAATGAGGGTTGACGTGAAACCAAGACTACTCGCCGGGTCCGCAGTGGGCCTGATTTTCGTGGCGGGCTCCGCCCTCGCCCAAATGGCGTTGGGCAATGCTCCCTACTCGGCGACGACTCCGGGCTGGTACGGCGCGGTCGACGTCGGCGCGCACACCCTTGAGGGGACCGACTGGCGGCCGCAGGATCCAGCGATCGCGCAGTTCCGGGAGAAGACCCTCACCAACGTCGACGTCTTCATCCGCGCCGGCTACCGCTTCAGCCCCTATTTCCGCCTCGAGCTCGAGGGCGCCTACCGCCCGGCGACGATCAAGGGCATCTCGGCGAACGGCGGCGCCAACCCGATCTTCATCTGCAACAACAACAGCACCATCTCCTACAACGACAGCACGGGCGCCTTTAACGGCGGCTCCTGCTTCCGTCCCGACGGCTACTCCGATCAGTGGACGGGCATGGTCAACGGCATCGTCGACCTGCTGCCCCACTCGCGGCTGACGCCGTTCCTGGGCGGCGGCATCGGGGTCGACTATTCCCGCACGCACCTCTTCGGCTATGCGACGGGCCCCGGCCTACCGCCCGGCATAGACGCTGGCACGGCCGTGTTTGTCGACTCCAAGCCGGCCAACCTGGCCTATCAGGGCCTGGGCGGCCTCTCCTATGCGATCAACGATCGGGTCAACGTCGACCTGACCTACCGCTACCTGACCGGTGCGAACGTCAAGATCGTCGACGTGGACAGCGGCGACACCTGGAAGGCGCGGTTCCGGGATCAGTCGGTCTCGCTGGGCCTGCGGTATTCCTTCGCGGCTCCGCCGGCGCCACCCCCGCCGCCTCCGCCCCCGCCGCCTCCCCCGCCGCCCCCGCCGCCGCCCCCGCCGCCGCCTCCTCCTGCGCCGCCGCCGGCTCCGACCTATACGACGCGGGATTACGTCATCTACTTCCCGTTCGATCAGTATGTGATCACGCCCGAGGCGCAGAACGTGCTGCAGGACGCGTCGAAGTACGCGACCGACGGGCACGCGACCAAGGAAGTGGTCGTGGGCCACACCGACACCTCCGGTTCGGTGGCCTACAACCTACGTCTGTCGGAGCGCCGCGCGAAGGCGACGGCCGACGCCATGGTCGCGCTGGGCGTTCCCCAGCAGAGCCTGGAAGTCAGCTGGACCGGCAAGGCCGACCTGGCCGTGCCGACTCCGGATGGCGTGAAGGAGCCGCTGAACCGGCGCTCCACGATCCACATCCAGTTCTGATCCGACCCTCTGGGATCAGACCTGATCTGACCTGCGGAAGCCCGGCCGAAAGGCCGGGCTTCTTGCTGTCGGCTTCCGGGTGTCAGCTTGCTTCGCCGCCTGCAGGAGATCCGCTTCGACAGAGCCTGGCTGGTCCTGGCCGGGGTGTGCCTGGCCGAATCCCTGGCGGCCGAAGGGGGGCGATGGTCTGTCGCGCTCGACCTGCTGGCCGACCTCGCGCCCTTGTGGCTCGTCGGCTCTGTCGCGGCGGTCGTCGCGGCCTTGCTGCTGAAGGCGCCGACGCGGGTCGCCATTCTGATAACCGGTCTCGCGGGCATCGCAGCGGCAGGGGCGCTGATGACCCCCGAACTCCTGCGTCCGCCCCCTCGGCCTCTCGCTGCGGGCTCGGCGTTCCGGTTGCGAGTGATCCAGATCAACATCGGCGGCCGGGGCGTGAAGGACCCGGACCGGATCGCTGCCTGGCTGGCGGCGCAGCACCCCGACGTCATCATGGTGGACGACGTGGTCCCGCCCATCCGCGCGGCCATCGAGCGGCAGGGTTTTCATTGGCGGCGTGGCACAGCCTGGACCGGCATCGCCAGCCGCGAGCCGCTCCTGCCGTCGCCTTTTGCCTTCTCGGCCAAGGATTGGAAGGAGATGCCGGACCTGGCCCGCGCCCGGCTCGCGACTCCGGACGGCGCGGCCGACATCATCGCGACGCATCTGATCCGACCCTTCCGAGGGACCGGCGAAAGGGACCCAAGGGTCGCCGTCGCCCGGCTGGCGAACCTGGCCGATCGCTACGAGGGGGATCGGTTGATCATCGGCGGAGACTTCAATCTCGCGCCGTGGTCGTTCAGACTGCGCAAACTGGACGCCCGCCTTGGCCTGGACCGCCGCGACCGGGCCGACTTTACCTGGCCCGCCCGGCTCTTCGGCGGGGACTGGCCGATCCCGGTCTTGCCCCTGGACCATCTGTACGCCGGTCCGGCCTGGAAGACGGCCGACGTCTGGGTGAGCCCGCCCATCGGCGCGAGCCACCGGGCCCTGGTGGTCGACCTCGTCGAAGCCCCGGACCCGCCCGCGCGTCAGCTTCCGACCACGCCGCACTAACCACGGAGGCGTGGCCGCACGCTGTCGCTTACCAGGTCAGTTCGCTTAGCAGCCCCGCATAGACGGCAATGCCGTCCCACAAGTTGGCGAGCCGGAGGTTCTCGTTCTCCGCGTGCTGATTGTCGTCGTAGTTGGCGATGCTGACGCCGGCCATGGGCGCATCGAGGTCGGTGACGATGACGGCGATGCCCGAGCTGGCGCCGACCATCGGCACGCGCAGGATCGGCCCGCCCTCCACGCGCTCGATGGCGGCGACCGCCGCCTTGGCCGCCGGCGCGTCCATGTCGGTCTTGGCAGCGACAGAAGCGCCGGGGTCCCAGGTGATCTTCACGATCTTCGCCTGTGCGAGGCGCGTGGCCATGTCGGGCGCCGTGTCTGTGACAAACCAGCCCTGATGCTGGAGATAGGACTGCAGGAGACCCCGGATCCGCTCTGGCGTCTCGCCCGGCACGAGGCGGAAGTCGAACGATGCGCTCGCCGAGGTGGCGATCGCATTGGCGGCGTTCGGCCCCGTGTCGCCGACGTGGATCGCACGCACATTGAGGGTCGGCCGGAAGTAGCTGTCGTCCAGGCGCGCGTTGGTGATCGGCTGAATCCCCAGGGAGCGCGCCAGTTCATCCTCGACCGGCGGGAGGGCCGCCAGGGCCGCGCGCTCGGTGGCGCTCGGCGGACGCACATCGTCGTAGATCCCCGGAATGGTGATGTCGCCGTCGTCCTTCCGCAGCGAGGCCACGAGGTGGGCGATCTCCACCGCGGGACTGGGCGCCCAGCTGCCATAGTGGCCGTCATGCAGGGGCCGGAGCGGCCCGTAGACGGTGGCCGTGAAGCCGGCGACGCCACGCGAGCCGAAGTTCACCTGCTGGCGCCCGCTCTGGTGCATCGGCCCATCGCCCATGATCACCAGGTCCGCCTTGAGCAGGTCGCGGTTGGCCTCGACGATCCGGGCGAGGTGAGGAGAGCCCTGCTCTTCCTCGCCCTCGTAGAACAGCTTCACATTGACCGAGGGCTTGATCCCCTTCGCCTTGAGGGCGTCCATGGCGGCGAGCAGGGCTTCGATGGAGGCGCGGTCGTCGCCGGAGGCGCGCGCGTAGATCCGCCACTCCGGGTCGAGTTTGCCCGCGGCGCGCCAGTCGACGACCGACGGGTGGTCCTTCAGCGGCCCGGTGCGCATCACCGGCTGGAACGGCGACGAGACCCACCCCGCCTGGCCGACCGGCTGGCCATCATAGTGAGCGTAGTAGAGCACCGTCCGTTTCGCCCCCGGAACCTTCATCTCGGCGAACACCGTCGGCGGGGTTCCCGGGCCGGCCGAGAGCCGTCGGGTCTCGAACCCCCGCGCGTGGAGCATGGCCTCCAGATGCGTTGCGTTCGCTTCGATGTCCGCCTGATTGGTGGCGACGTCGGGCAGGGTCAGGAAGCCGGTGAACTCCTCCAGGATCGCCTTGTCGTGGGCGGCGCTCCAGGCGTCAGCGGCCTGCCGCGCCGGGTCCGCGGCGATGGCTCCGGTCGCCGCGAGCATCAGGGCCGCGCCGAGGGCGCAACCGGCCATATGGTTCAAGTCCCGGATCAATCTGGCCATTTGGCTCTCCTCCCGCGCGTGAGCCTTAGACGGGCTTGAACCGCGTCGCCAGCCAGGACGGTTGCACGGGGCAAAGCGGAGGCGCAAAGCGCTCGGCAAAGGCACAGCGCGCGGCCCGGAGGCGGGCTGGCAGGAGGAGGGACGCCATGGCGAGCACAGCGCCGTCGAAAGGGCTTCAGCTCAGGTCTCTGATCAAGGACAGCGGAGAGCTGGAGCTCTCCCTGCAGACGGTGGAGATCGCTCCGCCGGGACCGGACGAGGTGGTGGTGCGTGTCGAGGCGACGCCGATCAATCCCTCGGACCTCGGCCTGCTGATCGGCCCCGCGGACGTCGGCGCCGCGCGGCTCTCCGGATCGGGCGCCTCGGCCGTCCTGACGGCGCCGGTTTCGCCCGCCGGTCTTCGCGCCACGGCGGCCCGCGTGCGCCAGTCGCTTCCCGTGGGCAATGAGGGCGCTGGCGTGGTCGTGGCCGCCGGCTCGTCGCCCGCCGCCCAGGCGCTGATGGGCAAGACCGTCGCCATCCTCGGCGGCGCCATGTACGCCCAGTACCGCACGATGCGAGTGGTCGACTGCCTGGTGCTGCCGGAGGGCGTGACGCCGGAGCAGGGGGCGTCCTGTTTCGTCAACCCGCTGACGGCCCTGGGGATGATCGCCACCATGAGGACCGAGGGCCACACCGCCCTGGTTCACACCGCGGCCGCCTCCAACCTCGGCCAGATGCTGCAGAAGGCCTGTCTGGCCGACGGCATCGAGCTGGTGAACATCGTCCGCAACCAGGCGCAGGCCAAGATCCTGCGTGACATCGGCGCGCGCCATGTCTGCGATTCCTCCGCGCCGGACTTCGTGGATCGACTGATCGAGGCGGTCTCCGCCACCGACGCCACCCTCGCCTTCGACGCGATCGGCGGGGGGCGGCTGGCGAGCCAGATCCTCACTGCCATGGAGGCCGCGCAAAGCCGCAAGGGCGGCGCCTTCAGCCGCTATGGCTCGACCACCCACAAGCAGGTCTACATCTACGGCGGCCTTGACCTGTCGCCCACGGAGTTGACCCGCGGCTACGGCATGGCCTGGGGCCTTGGCGGCTGGCTGCTCACGCCGTTCCTGCAGAAGATCGGGGCGGTGGGCGCCCAGGCCCTGCGCGAGCGCGTGGCGAGGGAGATCACCACCACCTTCGCCAGCCACTACACCCGCACCATCTCCCTGACCGAGGCCCTGCAGCCGGACGTCATCGCCGCCTATAACCGCAAGACGACTGGCGAGAAGTTCCTCATCGATCCCAGCCGAGACGGCCAGGCATGAGGTCGAGGCTCCTCGCGGCGCTCGCCGCCGTCAGCCTCGCCTCCGCCTACGCCGCCCACAGCGCTTCCCAGCCCTCCGCCGGCGCCGTCCTGCTGCGTCCGGCGCGGGTGTGGACGGCCGGCCAGCCGGTCCACGTCGGTTGGGTGGTGCTGGTCCAGGGCGAGCGCATCGCCGCGGTGGGGCCGGCGGCGGAGGTGCGCGCCCCCGCCGGCGCGCGCGTCGTCGACCTGCCGGACGAGACGCTGATCCCGGGCCTGATGGACCTGCACTCCCATCTCCTGTTGCACCCCTACAACGAGGCCAGCTGGGACGATCAGGTGCTCAAGGAGTCGCCCTACTACCGGACGCTGCGGGCGGGCCAGCAGGCGCGGGCGACGCTGATGGCCGGGTTCACCACCCTGCGCGATCTCGGCACCGAGGGGGCGGGCGAGGCGGACGTGGCCGTCAAGCACGCGATCCAGGACGGGATCATCGACGGGCCACGACTCTATGTGGTGACGCGCGCCATCGTGGCGGAGGGCGCCTACGGCCCCTCCAAGCGCGACTGGCGGCCTGACACGGACCTGCCGCAGGGCGCACAGGAAGCCAGCGGCGTAGAGGGCATCGTCAAGGCGGTGCGAGACCAGGCCGCCCGCGGCGCCGACTGGATCAAGCTCTACGCTGACTATCGGGTTGGCCCCAATGGCGAGACGGAGCCCACGTTCTCCGAGGAGGAGCTCGCGGCGGCGGTCCGCACGGCCCATGACCTGGGGCGCAAGGTCGCCGTGCATACCATGACCGCCGAAGGCATGCGCCGGTCCATCGCCGCGGGCGTGGACACCATCGAGCACGGTTATGGCGGCACGGAGGAGATCTTCCGCCAGATGGCCGCCAAGGGGATCGCCTGGATGCCGACCCTCACCGCCGTGGTGGCGACCAGCGAGTACTCCGGACGCTACCACGAGGGCGGAGCGCCCTCGCCGGCGATGGAGCAGTCCGCCCGCGCCTTCCGCGCCGGCCTCGCCGCCGGGGTGATGATCGGCGACGGCAGCGACGTGGGCGTCTTCACCCACGGGACCAACTGGCGCGAGCTGGAGTGGATGGTGCGGGACGGCATGACCCCGGTGCAGGCCCTCACCGCCTCCACGGCTACCAACGCCCACGTCCTGGGCCGGGACGAAGACCTGGGCCATGTCCAGACGGGTGCGCTCGCCGACCTCGTGGCCATGCCGGGTGATCCCACGCGCGACATCGCCGCGACCGAGCATGTCGACTTCGTGATGAAGGGAGGGCGCGTGTACCGCACGCCTGGAATGACTCCGTGAAGGCCGAGCCTTTTTTCCGTCGGGACGGCGAGCGCTTCGTCCCGACGCCCGCGAGCCGCGGCCCCTGGGATCCGAAGTCCCTCCACGGGCGGGTGGTGATCGGCCTCGTCGGCCGCGAGATCGAGCGGCGCTTCGGCGATCCGGCCTTCGTCCCGGCCCGGCTCACGGTCGACATGTACCGCCTGCCGGATCTGTCACCGATCGAAGTGGTCGTGCGGCCCATCCGCGAGGGTTCGCGCCTCCGGTTGTTCGAGGCGGAGCTGTTCAGCGACGGAAAGAGCTCGGCCCGGGCGACCTGCCAGTTCCTCCGGCGGACGGAGCCGCCGCCGGGCCGGGTCTGGTCGCCGCCGAACTGGGACGCGCCGGCGCCCCGCGAAATCCCAGAGCCGGAGGACCGGCGTGGCGGCATGGGGGGCATGTGGACGACCCGCCCGATCACCGGCGCCTTTGGCGACGTCGGGCCCCGGCGCATCTGGATGAGCGAGGTGCGCGAGTTGATCGAGGGGGAGGCGTGGACGCCCTTCTCCCGCGTCGCGGTGGCCGCCGACTTCGCCAGTCCCTTCGCCAACGCCGGCGATGCGGGCCTGGGCTACATCAACAGCGACGTTACGCTTTATCTGGCGCGCGTCCCGGTCAGCGAATGGGTCGGGTTCGAGGTGGTCGACCACCAGGCGGGCGAGGGCGTCGCCTTCGGCGCCTGCGCCCTCTATGACGAGGCCGGTCGTATCGGCCAGGCGAGCGTCGCCGCGCTCGCCCAGCGCCGCAACATGGGTTGAGTCGGAGGCCCAGGATGGAACTGAAGGACAAGGTGATCGTGGTCACCGGCGCGGCCAGCGGCATCGGCCGGGCCATGGCGCAGCGCTTCGCCGCCGAAGGGGCGGCCAAGGTGGCCTGTGCGGACCGCAACGAAGCCGGCGCCCGGGAAACCGCCGCGTCGATCGGCGGCCTCGCCTTCGGGACGGACGTCTCGCGCGAGCAGGACATCGTCGAACTGATCGAGGCCGTGGAATCCCAGGCGGGGCCGATCGACCTCTTCTGCTCCAACGCCGGGATCGGCGTCGGCGGCGGGGCCGAGGCGCCCAACGACGCCTGGCAGAGAATCTGGGACATCAATGTCATGGCCCACGTCTGGGCCGCCCGTCACCTCGTGCCGAAGATGATCGCCCGAGGCGGCGGCTACCTGCTCAACACCGCCTCGGCCGCCGGGCTGCTCTCGCAGATCGGCTCGGCGCCCTATGCCGTGACCAAGCACGCGGCTGTCGGCCTCGCCGAATGGCTGGCGATCACGCACGGCGACCAGGGGATCAAAGTCTCGGTCCTCTGTCCCCAGGCGGTGCGCACGGCGATGACGGCGGGCAATCCCGACGGGGTGGCGAGCATCGACGGCATGATGGAGCCCGACACGGTCGCCGAGGCGTGCGTGCGCGCCATCCAGGCCGAGGAATTCCTGATCCTCCCGCACCCCGAGGTGCTGGACTACATGCGCCGCAAGACCGCCGACTACGGCCGCTGGATCGGCGGCATGCGCAAGCTCAACCGCCGATTTCGGGGGTAATTTTCCGTCCCCGGAAGGGGAGGGACGATCGCCTTCCCCTTGTCCCCGATCGGCGCCGGTTCTAACGCCAGCGTGACATCCAGGAGGAAACACGACGATGGCGATCTCACTCTACGACGCGACGGTGGCGAACTACATCCAGACCGCCACTGCGGTCGGCGGCTTCCTCGATCGCGGCCTGGCGCACTGCGCGGACAACGGTGTGGACCCGGATAGCCTGGTCGAGACGCGTCTGTTCGATGACATGCTGCCCCTCCGGTTCCAGATCGTCGCCGTCCACCACCACTCTGTGGACGCCATCGAAGGGGTGAAGACGGGGGTCTTCGGGCCGCCCACCGACCAGCGCCAGCACGATTACGCCGGTCTCCAGGCCCTCGTCGCCGAGACGCTCGAGGCGCTGAAGGCCCTCACCCGCGACGAGGTGGACGCGACCCAGGGCAAGGACGTCGTCTTCAAGATGCGCAGCCTCGAGATGCCCTTCGTGGCGGAGAACTTCCTGTTTTCCTTCTCCCTGCCGAACTTCTATTTCCACGCCGCGACGGCTTACGACATCCTGCGCAGCAAGGGCGTGCCGCTCGGCAAGCGCGACTTCATGGGCCCGGTCAGGATGAAGGCCTAGAGCCTGATCGGTTTGCACGGAACAGATGCAAACGCTGAATCAGCGCTCTACACTTTTGACTCTAGAGCAAATCATCCCCGCTCAGACGATTCCGTCTGAACGGGGTTTGCTCTAGTCCACCGCGGGGTCTGGACCCGGTGCGGCGAAGCTTCGCCCTCATCGTCGCCCTGGCCATGGTGGGCGGCATCGCCGCCGGCTGGGCGATCAACGCCGGCGTGCACGATCCGGCGACCCTGAAGACGATCGCCCAGGACCTGTCGCTCGTTACCGACATCTTCCTGCGCCTGATCCGGATGATCATCGCGCCGCTGGTGTTCTCCACCCTCGTGGTGGGGATCGCCCACATGGAGGACGGCGCCGCGATCGGGCGGATCGGCGCCAAGACCCTCGGCTGGTTCGTGGGCGCGTCGGTGGTCTCGCTCCTGTTCGGCCTGATGATGGTCCACCTCCTCAAGCCGGGGGAGGCCCTTCACTTGCACGCGGCGGCGGTCGGCGCGCCGGGCGCGGGCGCCGACATCAACCTGCGGGATTTCATCGCCCACCTCGTGCCGACCTCGATCGTCAAGTCCATGGCCGACAACGAGATCCTGCAGATCGTCGTGTTCGCAGTCTTCTTCGGCCTGGCGATCGCGGCGGTGGAGGACCGCGCTCCGGCGATCATGGCGCTGGCCGAGCAGGTCGCCCAGGTCATGCTGAAGCTCACCGGCTACGTCATGCTGTTCGCGCCGCCGGCGATCTTCGCCGCCCTCGCCTCAACAGTCGCGACCCAGGGACCGAGCGTCCTCATCGCCTACGCCGGCTTCGTCGGCAGCTTCTATCTCTCGCTCGTGGGCCTGTGGCTGGTGATGCTGCTCGTGGCCTTCGTCCTGGTGGGACGCCGCGCCCCGGCCCTGGGGGTCACGGCGCGGGAGCCGGCCATCATCGCCTTCTCCACCGCCAGTTCGGAGGCGGCCTATCCGCGCCTTCTCGAGGGGCTGCAGGTGTTCGGCATATCCCGCCGGATCGCCAGCTTCGTGCTGCCGCTCGGCTACTCGTTCAACCTGGACGGGTCGATGATGTACTGCACCTTTGCGACCCTGTTCATCGCCCAGGCGTATGGCGTCCCGCTCTCGCTCGGCCAGCAGCTTACCATGCTGCTGCTTCTGATGGTGACGAGCAAAGGCATCGCCGGCGTGCCCCGCGCCTCGATCGTGGTCGTCGCCGCGACCTTGCCGGTCTTTCACCTGCCCGAGGCGGGCCTGCTGCTGATCCTGGCCGTGGACCACCTCCTGGACATGGGCCGCAGCGCCACCAATGTGATCGGTAACTCCCTGGCGGCCGCGGCGATCGCCCGCTGGGAAGGCGAGATGACGAACGAGGGGGCGCCGGCCCAGGGATAGTCATGTCACAGTCGCCTGCCCCGCTGGCTCTCCTCGCCCGGCCTGAAGTCCTGGCGCCTGCGCTCTTCGCGGCCTCTGGCCTGGCGCTCCACCTGCGGGGCAAGACGCGTCTTGCGCCCGTGCGCCAGCTCACCGACCACTCCACCTTCACCGCGCCCTACAACCTCCTGGTCTATGCGGCGTCCAGAACACCCGCCTCTCCGTATTTGGATATCGGCGCGTTTCCGCAGCTCCAGGCCGTGGCCGCCCGGTGGGGCGAGATTGCGACGGAGGGGCGCGCGCTGCTGGACGCGGGCGCCGTAACGGCCGCCACGGGCGCCAACGATCTTGGCTTCCACACCTTCTTCAAGCGTGGGTGGACCCGGTTCTACCTGTGCTGGTACGGCGAGACGCCTGCCTCGGCGCGGCAGTCCTGCCCCGTCACGACCGCGATCCTCGAGGAGGCGCCGTCCATCAAGGGGGCGATGTTCGCCTTCCTGCCGCCCGGCGCGATCCTGGGCCGTCACCGTGATCCGTTCGCCGGCAGCCTGCGCTTCCACCTGGGCCTCGACACCCCCAACGATGACGCCTGCTGGATCGAGGTCGACGGCGTTCGCTATTCCTGGCGCGACGGCGAGGGCGCCGTCTTCGACGAGACCTATGTCCATGAGGCCCGGAACGATGCCGATCGCGGCCGTCTGATCCTGCTGGCCGATGTCGAGCGTCCCCTGCGCGCGCCCATGCGCCAGATCAACCGTCTGGTCATGCGCACGGTGATGAACGCCACCGCCACCCAGAACGTGGAAGGCGAGCGTATCGGCGTCATCAACCGCGCCTTCGGCCCGGTCCACGCCTTGCTGCAGCTCGGCAAGCTCCTCAAGGCGAGAAACCGCAAGGCCTACTACGCGATCAAGCAGGGCCTCGGCGCCGTCCTGCTGCTTGCCCTCGCAGCCAGCCTCCTGCACCCGCTCGTCCGCAGGCGCAGGGTGGCTGCCGCCGGCTAGGAATCGAGGCGCCGCGCCTCAGAGCTTCGTCTTCACCAGGGCGAAGTTGGCGCCTTGCGGGTCGGTCGCCTGTACGATCCGGCTGCCATCGGGAACGTCCATTGGCCCCTGCACGATGGCGCCGCCCGCCTGCTTCACCCGCTCCGCGGCGGCGTCGGCGTCGTCGACCTCGAAATAGTAGCACCAGCAGGCCACAGGGATCTGGGCGGGCTTGGTCATGATGCCGCCCACCTGGCCGTCGGCGTTGCCGAAGAGGTGGTAGACGCCCATCGGGCCCATGTCGAAGCGTCCGGTCTCGGTCCAGCCGAACAGCTCTCGATAGAAGGGAATGTCGGCCTCCGCGTCGCCTGCATAGAGTTCGTGCCAGGCTCCGTGGCCCAGAGTTCCACGCGGTGCCCTCGGCCGCGCATCCGAGGGCGGGACAGGCTTCATGATCGCGGTCACCGCGCCGTGCGGGTCGGTGATGATGGCGAAACGGCCGATGCCGGGTATGTCGGTCGGCGGTCTCATCACATTGCCGCCCAGCGCTTTGGCCTTCTCCGCCGCGGCGTCACAGTCGTCGACACAGATGTAGCCGGTCCAGTTCGGCGGGACCCCTTGAGCCTTGTGCTCTGCGCTCAGAACCATGGCGCCGCCTACGCCCGCGCCCGCGGCCTCGAGCACGGTATAGGCGCCGTCCGCCATCGGCATGTCCTGCGCCGTCCAGCCCACGACCTTGCTGTAGAAGCTCTTCGCCGCCTCCAGGTCGGGGGTCATTAGTTCGTACCAGATGAAGCGGCCGTGATCGTCGGACATTTGGCGTCTCCCTTGCCTGCGCCGAAGGTACGCTCTTCGCGACACACCTCTATGACGATCGAAAGGACATGAAGCCGACAGGCGGCGCAAAGCCGGGCTGGGCGCGCGCAGCCGCCTTCCACAAGGGTCTTGTCGCCCTGGTCTAAAGCACGGCGTCCCAGCAGATGGTGCGGGGATTCAGCGTCTCGGTGATGAAGTCGATGGCGGCGCGGACGCTGGGCAGCAGGCCCCTGCGCGAGGCAAAGACGATGTGGAGGAGGCCGTCCGCCCGCCGCCAGCCGGGCAGCACGCACTCCAGACGCCCGTCGGCCAGAGGCTCGTTGCAGGCGAACTCGGGCAGCAGCCCCACCCCGATCCCCTCCAGGACCGCGGCGCGCGCGACCGGCAGGCTGTTCGCCAGAAGGCGGGGCTCGTGGATGACGGTCGCCAGGTCTCCGGCCGGGTCGATCAACTCCCATCGATCCGGCGCCGGACCTTCGGAAATCGACACCGTCGGCAGGGCGACGAGATCCGGCGGCCTCAGCGGCCGGCCGAAGGCCTGCAGCAGGCCGGGGGTAGCTGCCAGGATCGCCCCGGCGCGGCCGATCGGCTTCATCTGGAAGCTCGCGTCGGCGTCGGACGGCTGGCCCGCGCGGACGGCGAAGTCGACTCCTTCCTCGATCAGGTCGACCCGCCGGTTGGTGACGGTCAGCTGCAGCCTCAGTTGCGGATGGCGCAGGAGGAGCTCAGGCAACCTCGCGGCGATCAGGCGATCGAACCCGATCGGGCACGTCGCGCGGACCAGCCCCCTCGGCTCGGCCTTCAGGCGCTCGGCGATCTCCTCGATGGCGCCCGCCTCAGTCAGGGCCGCCCGGGCGTGATTATAGATGTCCTCGCCGACCTGGGTGACGTTCAGACGTCTCGTCGAGCGCTCCAGGAGACGAACGCCCAGATCGGCCTCGAGGGAGGCGACCCTGCGGCTGAGGCGTGACTTCGGCAGGCCAAGCGCCCGCGCCGCCGCCGAGAAGCCACGATGCGACACCACGGCGGTGAAGAAACTGAGGTCGTTGAGGTCGCGCATGCGAGGGCGCTCCTTCGGGTCGGGTTCCCGGCTCATCGCGTCACCGCCACGAGGCTGGTCCTGCTGGGCTCGGTCGTGTCTGCGCGGTCCCAGTTGCGGCTGGCTGCGTAGAGCAGGGCGGCGCTGTCCTGCGGGCGCTCGGCGCGGGACTGGACGGCCGCCAGGCTGGCGCGCATGTCCCTGACCACGGGCGCAAATCCCTTGATCGCAAGATTATGCGCCATGCCTTCGCCGACATTGCCCAGCCCGCTCAGACCTACACGCATCGTTATTCTCTTGTCTGACCTTGGGGCGGATCGGCTTGTATGGGGTCACCGCGCTTTGCGGCCGGTGTTGTCGCCTTCGCGCAGGCGACGGCCGTGCCGATCGTACAGCGCCGCTCTGAAACGAAAATCCGCCGCCTATTGCATTCGCTCCTGAGCAAAATTCAGGAATGATGGGCTTGAGCGGCCTGGGGCCGCCACACTGACGGCCGGCCATGACGGCTCAACCCGCGGCGGCGAAAGGATTCTCGAGGCAATCGCGGGAGCCGGGCAGCGGCTGGGACGCCCGGGTCATGTCGATAAAGGCGCGCAGCGCGGCCGGGACTTGCCGATGGCCCGGATAGTAAAGGAAGAGTCCTTCGATCGCCGGGCTGAAGTCCTCCAGGACGCTGACCAGCTGGCCTGAGCGCAGGAAGGGCTCGGCCTGACCTTGGACAGCGATGGCGATCCCCAAGCCGTCCACCGCAGCGCGCAGCGCGAGTTCGCTATTGGTGACGGTGAGGCGACCGTGGATGGGGAGCGTCCAAGCCTCACCGTTCCGCTCAAATGGCCACTCCAGCAGGGCGCCGTCGGGATCCCGCCGATATTCAATGCAGTGGTGGCGGGCGAGGTCGTCCGGCGTGCGTGGCGGACTGCGCTTGGCGAAATAGGAGGATGCGCCGACCACCGCCAGTTTGAGCGGCCCCATCACCCGAACGGCGATCATGTCGGTGGACGCCCGGTTCAGGGGCCCGATGCCCGCGTCGAACCCCCGCGCCACGACATCGACGTTCGCTTCGCCGACATCCACTTCGAGATGGACATCGGGATAGGTGGCAAGAAACCGGCGCCACGCCGGAGCGATCACGGCCACGGCCGCCAGATGGGTTGCGTAGATTCGCAGCCGCCCATAGGGACGGCTGCGTTCCTGGTTCAAATCGTCCAGGGCGGAGCCAATTTCGTCGATCGCAGGCCGAAGCCGCTCCAACAAACGAACCCCGGCGTCCGTCAGCGCAACGCTTCGCGTGGTGCGGTTCAGGAGCCGGGCGCCCAGGCGCTCCTCCAGCTGGCGCATCGAATGGCTGATCGCAGAGGGCGTAAGGCCAAGCCGGGACGCCGCGACCCTGAAACTGAGGTGGTCGGCGACCGTGACGAAAACGGTCAAATGGGCGAGGCTGTCGCGCTGCATTGCTGAAGAGACCTCATCTTCGAATGCAATAAATACAGCATTTTCATTTCTCGTCACCGCCATAGTTTCGCGGCGACCGCACTCGGCCCGCTGGGGCGCCAGTTTGCGCGGGGAGTAGAATTTGTCTTCCGATACGGCTGTGGCTCCGCCGGCGAGAACCGACGCCCCGGACGAACCTCTCGACGACCGTTCCAAGGCTCCCTCGTCGCCTCGGAAGGCCGCGAGTGGGGGCGCCCGACACTGGGTGCGACCGGCGTTGTTTCTGCTGCTGCCGATCGCCCTGATTGGCGGCGGTTATTGGTACGTGGCGGGCGGCCGGGTCATCACGATGGATGACGCCTATGTCGAAGCCGACAAGGTCGGCGTGTCCACCGATGTTTCGGGCGTGGTCAAGGAAGTCGACGTCACTGAGAACCGGCGCGTCGAGGCCGGCAGCATTCTCTATCGATTGGATGATCTACCGTTTCGGCTCGCCCAAAACCGCGCCGAAGCCCAGATCGGAATGGTTCGGGATTCCTTGAACGCGCTCAAGGCGAGTTATCGGGACATTCAGGCCCAGATCAAGCAGGCCAAGACCGACGTTCAATACTATGACACCGAAGCGAACCGTCAGCAGAAATTGTTGAACGACCATGTGGCGTCGGAGGAGAATTTCGATACGGCGCGCCGGAACCTGCAGAACGCGCAAGGAAAGGTAGCGTCCCTCAACCAGCAGCTTGCCGGGATCGCCGCCAATCTCGACGGCAATCCGGACGGACCCGTCGAGCAAAACCCCCGCTACCTGGAGGCCGTGGCGCAGCGGGACGAGGTGACGCGCCAGCTTGACCACACCGTCGTCAGGGCGCCGTTCTCCGGCATTGCGACCAATGTGCCGTCGATCGCGCCGGGCAAGTTCTTGCCCGCCTCGACGACCGCGTTCTACCTGGTCGCCACCGATCATACGTGGGTCGACGCCGACCCAAAAGAGACGGAGCTGACCCACGTGCGGCCGGGACAGCCGGCCACGGTAAAGGTCGACACCTACCCGGACGTGCAGTGGCGCGGCGTCATCGAAAGCGTCAGCCCCGCCGCGGCCCAGGAGTTTTCGCTCTTGCCGGCGCAGAACAGCAGCGGCAATTGGGTGAAGGTCGTGCAACGGATCCCGGTGCGGATCCGCGTCGATACCCGGGATGGGAACCTGCCGCCCCTGCGCGCCGGGATGAGCGTCGAGGCGGAGGACGATACCGGTCACGCCCGGGGACTGCCGCACTTCCTGATCGGGTTCCTTGGGCATGACCGGCGGGGCCGATAATGGCTGAGGACCGCGCGCCAGAGGTCCACAATCGGGCGGCGATCACCGTCCTGGTGATCGCCGCGAGCCTGATGCAGGCGCTCGACACGACCATCGCCAATGTCGCGCTGCCTTACATGCAGGGCAGTGTCTCGGCGACGCAGGATCAGATCGCCTGGGTCCTGACCTCCTATCTGGTGGCTGCGGCGATCATGACGCCGACCACCGGATTCCTTGCAGGTCGCTTCGGCATCAAGAACGTCATGCTGGTCTCCATCGCCGGCTTCACCGCCGCATCGATGCTGTGCGGAGTGGCGCAGTCTCTGGTCGAGATCGTGCTCTTCCGGCTCTTGCAGGGAGTGTTTGGGGCGGCGCTGGTCCCGCTCTCCCAGACCGTGCTGATGAATATCTATCCGAAGGAGCGTCAGGGATCGGCGATCGCGCTGTGGAGCCTGGCGATCATGGCCGGCCCGGTGCTTGGACCCGTTCTCGGCGGCTGGCTGACGTCGGCCTATAACTGGCGCTTCGTGTTCTATATCAACGTGCCGATCGGCATAGGCGCCTTCCTCGGCATGGGCGCCTTCATGCCGAAGGTCGTCGGAGACGCCCGGGCCAAACTGGATTGGTTTGGTTTTGCGGCCCTGAGCGTGAGCATCGCCGCCGCGCAGATCCTGTTGGACCGAGGCGAGGAACTCGACTGGTTCGGCTCGCCCGAGATCATCATTGAGGCGATTGTCGCAGCTTCCGCCTTCTATCTTTTTCTTGTCCACACCTTCACGTCACGCGAGCCCTTTGTAAGGCCATCCTTGTTCCGTGATCGCAACTTCACGGCCGGAGCGCTCTTCGGCGTCATCGTCGGACTGACCTACTATGCCTCCCTGGCGCTGCAGCCGCCCTACCTGCAGAACCTGATGAACTACCCGATCCTGGCCGCAGGGTTGGTGCTTGGGCCTCGCGGCCTGGGGACCATGGGCGCGCTGCTGTTCGTTGGAAGGCTCATCGGACGCGTCGATACGCGCGTGCTTTTGGCCATCGGCCTCGGATGCACAGTCTGGGCATTCTACACGATGACAGGTTGGACGCCGGATGTTTCGCGGACGACCATCATCGTCGTCGGGGTGATCCAAGGGATCGGCCTTGGCTTTCTCTTCGTGCCGCTCAGCGTGGCGACCTTGGCGACGCTTGCGCCGGAGGTGAGGGCGGAAGGCGCCGGGTTTTCAACCCTGGTGCGCAACATCGGATCGAGCGTCGGCATCTCGGTGGTCAACGCGCTGCTGACGCGGAACACGCAGGTGAACCACGCCGAAATCGGGAAATCAGTCACAGCGGTCAACCGCCTGTTCGAGGAGCCGGCCATTGCGTGGGCTTGGAACCCTCTCACAGCGGCAGGGCGCACCGCCCTCGATTCCGTGGTCACGCGGCAAGCGCAGATCATCGCCTATATCGACGACTACAAGCTGCTGATGATCGCGACGCTGGCAGTGGTCCCGCTCCTGCTCGTCTTCAAGAAGTCGTCCCCTGAGGCCGGCGCAGATCACGCGATGGCGATGGAATGATGCCGCAAGCTAGATCAAAGCCCGCTCTATTTGGGAGCACGTCCATCCCTGGCGCTCTGACTCATTCACTCCGTTCATGGTCCAGAGCACTAGATCTTTGTTTATGCATCGATCTTCCAAGTCTCGGCTGTCGCCTCCATTTGGATCGATGCACTCGCACGATCACGCCGCCCGTGGCGATCGCGCTGGTGCTGACGGTCTCGGCCTGCACAACCGTTGGACCGAACTTCAAGTCGCCGCCGGCGCCAGCCGTCACGCGCTATACTCCACCCGAAGAGGAGACTCCGTCGACAACAGATGCGGGTCCGACGGCGCCGAAACAGACCATCTCTCTTGGCGACAAGGTCACCGTCGATTGGTGGAAACTCTTCCAATCTCAGGACCTCGACCGGCTTGTCAAAGAAGCAATCGCCGGCAGCCCGACGCTCGAAAGCGCGAAGGCAAGGTTGGCGGCGGCCAGACAGGATGTGGCCTTTGCCAGAGGTTCTCTCTATCCCCAGGTGGGCCTCAGCGCGAGCGCCCAGCGTGAGAAGGACACCGCCAACCAGTTCGGATTGACGGAGACACAGGCGCCTCTGCCGCCCAACTTCAACTTTTACCAGGTTGGGCCCACAGCCAGCTATACGATAGACTTGGTTGGCGGCACGCATCGCAATATCGAGCAGAAAGCGGCGTTGGCCGAATACCAGCGCGACCAGCTCGGCGCCGCCTATCTCGCCCTGACCGGCAATACCGTCACGGAGGCGATCCAGTTGGCCGCAGTCCGCGCGCAACTGAAGGCCGTCGGGGATATCCTCGACATCGACCGCCAGAACCTGGATCTCGTGCGGAAGGAGCGCCGGGCGGGATCGGCGCCCGACAGCGACGTCGTCCAGGCCGAAAGCCAACTCGACGCTGACGAGACCTTGAAACCGCCGCTCGATCAACAACTGAGCGCCGCCAAGCATGCGATGGCCATCTTGCTCGGCCGCGCGCCAGGCGATTGGTCGCCGCCCAACTTCGATCTGACCACACTGACCTTGCCGGGCCAATTGCCTGTGAGCCTGCCTTCGGAGCTCGTGCGCCAGCGCCCCGACATCCAGGCGGCGGAAGCGCAACTCCACGCCGCAAGCGCGCGCATCGGCATCGCGGACGCCCAGCTCTACCCGTCCATCACCTTGTCGGCCGGGATCAGCGCATCGTCGTTGAACCAAGACTTTCCGTTCGATCCATCCGGGCTCGCATGGAACATCGCGGCCGGCCTTACCCAGCCGATCTTCGATGGAGGGATGCGGAGGGCGGAACGCCGCGCCGCACTGGCCGACTTCAAAGCCTATGCCGCCGACTATAAGGTGACAGTGCTGCAGTCATTCGGACAGGTCGCCGATATTCTCGAGGCCCTCGAGAACGACGCGACTCTTCTGGCTACCCAACAGCGCGCGCTCGAGGCCGCATCAGAATCCGTGCGGTTGCAGCGGATCAACTACTCAGACGGCGGCGCGGGGCTGATCAACCTGCTCAGCGCGCAGCGCCAGTATCAACAGGCCGCGCTCGGCTATGCGCGGGCCAGCGCCCAGCGCTATCAGGATACGATCCAATTGTTGGTGGCGATGGGCGGCGGTTGGTGGGGCGCAGATCTCACCGTGGCCGACAACGTGCGGGTGACGCCGGAGAAGGTCCAGTGACCCGCCGATCCCTCGACCAAATCTCGTCGCTTCGAGTCGTCCAGACCTCGCTCTTTCTTGCCGGTTCGCCCTTCCCCTCCCCCCGGGGAACGCGAGCCGGATACTCCGGCGCTGCCGCCCCCTGAAGCGTCGGGACGGACGGACGAAGGGGCGCAGTCCACTTACCCGTCACCACCGCCCCCAGCCCCTCTTCTGACCTACGCGGCCTAGCTAAAGGACGGGCTCCCAGCAGATGGTGCGGGGATTCAGCGTTTCGGCGACGAAGTCGATGGCGGTCCGGACGTTCGGCAGCAGGCCCCTGCGCGAGGCGAAGGCGATGTGGAGGAGACCATCTGCCTGCCGCCAGCCGGGCAGCACCGACTCCCGGTAGGCGTCGACGCTCACCTTGACCGGCTGGCCGCCGGTGATCAGGTGGAACACCGGCGCCGAGGCCTTGATAGTCGCCGACCTGCAGCTGCTCGACCTTCGTCACCCGGCCGTCCTGGGGCGCGACGATGGCGGTCCAGGACTTGGCGCTGATCGACATGATCCGCGTCGGCGCCTGACCTGGGCGGGTGCGCCACGGAGCCTGATCCGTTTGCACGGAACAGATGCAAACGGTGGATCAGGCTCTGCACTTTTTGAATCTCGAGCAAATTATCCCCGTTCAGACGGTCCGTCTGAACGGGGTTTGCTCTAGGCGCGAGATTTGTTCCCCCGGGCGGGACAGTGCGTCTGGTCCGCAGCGTCTAATCGCCCACGCCGCAGGGAAGTAGAGATTGCGCATCCCCTCCTGCTGAGCCCCGAGAGAAAGGAGGGGGGTGGGGCGCCGTGGAAGCGAAGCCCTCGCGCTTCCCCCGTGAAGGGCGCCCCACCGCCAGCTCGGGCGCAACGGAGGAACTCCATGGAACAGGCGGCCCCGAGGCGGCGGCCCCGTGAGGGGGGCTACGCCCGCGGCGAGGAAGCCCGTTTGCGTATCGTCGCCGCAGCGATCCCCCTTTTCAGCCACAAGGGCTATGACGGGGTGTCGACGCGGGAGATCGCCGCGCGGGCAGGGGTCAAGCCGTCGGCGCTCCAGTACTATTTCGGCGGCAAGGAAGGCCTCTATGGCGTGTGCGGCGAATTCGTCGCCGACCGGATCTGCCACGTGGTCGAACCGCAGATGCTTCGAGCCGAGCGCCTGCTGGCCGGGGGCGCGGCCGCCGCGAGCCTGATCGAGGCCTACTGCGACATTGTCGAAGGCCTCGCCGACCTCCTCTTCGGGGAGGCCGAGGCCGGCGGCTGGGCCGCATTCTTCGC
>DATBEN010000149.1:0-22523 GCA_036276055.1 Caulobacteraceae bacterium | reverse complement strand
TTCCGCACGACCTTCGGCAATCCGGCCTACAACGCCTCCAAGGCCGGGATCCTCGGTCTGACGCGCGCCCTCGCACAGGCGTGGGCCGGGGATGGGATTCGCGTCAACGGAATCGCGCCCGGCCTGGTCGACACCAAGCTCACCAAGGTGACCACGGGCCGGCCCGACCGCCTCGCCGGCGCCCTGCGCAGCATTCCTGCCGGTCGCCTGGGCACGCCTCACGACATGGCCGGCGCGGCCCTGTTCCTCGCCTCACCGCTGGCGTCGTACGTCTACGGCCAGACGTTGGCTGTCGACGGCGGGCAGATGCTATAGGGAAGTATTTGCTTCGCGGAACCAACTGCCAACTCGGACGCGAGGCCCCCGGGCGGTTTTCGGACGGCGAGCCAACGCGAAAGATCGACCCAAAGCGCAACCTGCTCGTGGCTGTGAGAAGCAAGCGGGTCGATTTGGGGCGCGAAGTTCAACGGCCGAGCGGCGAGGTTTCGGAGCTGTACCGCCTGCCGAGGTTAGAGCAGAAGGGGTCGACTAGCCGCCCGGCCCGGACGGGCCACTCCGCGGCGCCGGTGCGCCGCCGCCGCCGGTCACGGCATCGAGCGCCTGATCGCCGAGTTCGTCGGTGGTCGGGACGACAGGCTTCTCGTCCGGCTGCGCGGGTTCCCGAGGTGTCTTATCTTGCATATCTCGCCTGTCCTTTCGCGTGAGGGTTAGAGCAATATGCGCGGTTTAGGACGATGCGACAACCGCCGCTTTCCGCCCCGAGCCGAAGTTCGGAACGTCCGGTTCTCGGCCGGCGCCATCCGTCAGATTCGCACCACTAGGTGGCCGCGACCGGATAGGCGCGGGCGGGCCGGATGCGGAGGCGCCGGCGCGCCGCTTCGAGGTCTTCGCCGAGAACCTTGCGATAGTCCTCGCCCAGCAGCCACGCGGCGTGGCGACCGCGCCGCCAGCCCTCGAAGATGGCGCGGATCGCTCCGAACTCCCGTTGCTTCAGCGCCTGCACGATCGCGCCCAGGGCGATGAATCCCCAGCCCAGTCCTCCTGTCTGGGCGAACGAGAAGGCGACCAGGGACGCCTCGCCCAGGCCGTCGCGGCCGTAGCCGCTGAGGATGTGCCAGAGGTCGTGGATGTCGCGCGTCCGCCGGCCGAACCAGGCGTAGGGGTTTTGATCGCCCGGCGTCGGAGCGCCGTTCACGCTGCGGCTCACCTCCGCGAGGCCTGCCGCGCTCAACCCCTCCGCCCGCTTCCAGGCGAAATAGTGAGCGCCGAGGGTTCCCGGCCCGAACTGAGCCATCGTCGCGTCGTCGTCCAGGATCGTCGCCATCTCGATCCGCGTCGCGGCCAGGGTCGAACCCTCCGGCGTCCGCAGCAGCCGGTGATAGCCCCTCACGGTGGCGCCGCCGTTCAGCGCGCGCATGATCTCGAATACCCGGGCGGTGTCCTCCTTGTCGCGGAGGAGGGCGCGCAGGGCGCGGAAGGCGCGCACCAGGTCCAGGCGTGGGGCGGACAGGGGAAGGGCGACGTCGCTCATCGGAGTCTCCGGGAAACGAGCAATCTTTACACCGTTCAGTTCGGCCCTGCAAAGGGGGGATTGAGTTTGCACCCGCGTCCAGGTCCCCTGCGGCGTCGCCGCTGACAGAAGGACCGGGCATGACCGACGATCTCTCCGCTCGCCTGGATCGCGCCGCCGCGCGCATCGCCAGGGACTTTCCCGGTCCTGGCGGCGCCTGCGCGGTGCTGAAGGACGGCGAGGTTCTCGTCCGCCACGCCTGGGGCTACGCCAACGCCGAGCGGCGGATCGCCTTCACCCCAAAATCCCTCTTCCGGATCTGCTCCATCACCAAGCAGTTCACCTGCGCGAGCGTGCTGGCGGCCTTCCCCGATCCGACGGCGCTGGACGACGCCATCCGCGCCCGCCTGCCGAAACTGAAGGGACCCGCGCCCGGCGCCCTGGCGCTGGCGCACAACCAGTCGGGCCTGCGCGACTACTGGGCCGTGGCGATGCTGCACGGCTCGCCGGTGGAGGCGCCCTTCGCCGATATCGAGGCGGCGAAGGTGGTCGCAGGGACCCGCAGCCTGCAGTTCGCGCCGCGCACGCGCTATTCCTACTGCAACCAGAACTTCCGCATCCTCGGCGATGCGCTGGCCGAGCGGACGGGGCGGAGTTTCGCCGAACACCTGCGGACGAGCGTCTTTGGGCCCGCGGGCATGGAGAGCGCTCTGCTGGCGGCGGACACGCGCGCGCTTCCCGATGGGACGGACGGCTACGAGGGCTCCCAGGCGACGGGCTTCCGGGCTGCGGAGAACCGCATCATCTGGACGGGCGATGCGGGGATCGCGGCCAGCCTCGAGGACATGATCGCCTATGAGCGCTGGCTCGACGCGAGCCGCGACGATCCGGACGCCCTCTACAGCCGCCTCTCCGCTCCCGTCAGCTTCGAGAACGGCGCCGAGGCGACCTACGGCTTCGGGCTCTCGCGCAGTGTGGACTTCGACCGCCGCGTCACGGGCCACGGCGGGGCCCTGCGCGGTTGGCGCAGCCACCGCCTCTATTCGCCCGCCGATCGAATCTCGGTGGTGGTGATGTTCAACCACCTCTCCGACGCGCGCGCGTCGGCGATGAACCTCCTCGCCGCAGCCCTTGACGCCAAGGCGCCCTCGCATCGCTCCGACGCGCCTGCTCCCGACTGGCTCGGCGCCTGGGTCGATCCGGAGACCAGGCTCTCGGTGCGGCTCGACTCGCCCGAGCCGGGGCGCGTGCGGCTGCGCTTCGGCCACTGGCCCGAGGTGCTCGATCTGCAGGCCGACGGCTCGGCGGTCGGCCCCGGAGGAACGCGCCTGGTCCGGGAGGGGGACGGCCTGCGCATGGAACGCGCCGCGGAGAACCAGTCGACCGTCCTCGTCCGATGCGCGGAGGGCCAGGCGACGGACGTCGCCGGCGTCTTCCGCTGCGCCGAACTCGACGCCGAGCTCACCGTGACGGACGCCGGCGGCGCCCTGTTCGGCGGTTTCTCCGGCTTCCTGGGACAGGGGCGGATGGAGCAGCTCGAACCCATCGCCCGCGACGTCTGGGCGCTGCCTTGCTGGCGCGCCCTCGACCATACGCCTCCCGGCGACTGGACCGTCGCCTTCGAGCGCGACGAGCGCGGACAAGTCGCCCGGGCCATCGTGGGCTGCTGGCTGGCGCGCGGTCTGGTCTACGAGCGGGTCTGAAGCCTGGCCTGAGGCGCCTTGGAGCCTGCGAGCCCCGGGCTTGCGCCCGCCTGTCGACGTGTCAGAAGGCTCTGCTGCAGAAGGGCGTCGATCTTGTCACAATCCAGCGTGCCGCCGCAGCTGCTCGGGAGCGTGCGGCCGGGCTTCAGCCTTCCGCAGGGCTTCTATCTCGACCCGGCGGTGTTCGCGCGCGATCTCGACGTTCTGGCGGCGCACTGGACCTTCGCCGCCCACCTCAGCGAGCTGCGGGACCCCGGCGACTGGATCACCGTCGAACTGGATCCGGAATCGGCGATCGTCTTGCGCGGCGAGGATGGCGAGCTGCGCGCCTTCGCCAACGTCTGCCGCCATCGGGGATCGCGGATCTGCGTCGAGGCGCGGGGGAGGAGCGCCTTCCTCACCTGTCCCTACCATGCCTGGAGTTACGAACTGGACGGGCGCCTGCGCCGCGCCCGCGAGATGCCGGAGGGGTTCGACCCCAAGAACTATGGTTTGAAGCGCCTGCCGCTGCACGAGGTCGGCGGCCTCGTCTTTGTCGCCTTCGCCCCCAACCCGCCCGCCCTGGAAGCGGGCGTTCCTGCGCTCGAGCGGATGCTGACTCACTTCGCCTGGCCGGGCGCCAAAGTCGCCGAGCGTCGCGCCTACGCCGTCGCCGCCAACTGGAAGCTGGCGATGGAGAACTACCACGAGTGCTATCACTGCGCTCCGGCGCATCCGGAGTTCGCGCGGCTGCACGCTCTGGCGCGTCCCAACAACCGCACCCTCAGCGACGAGCCCGACGCGCTCTCCGGGCTCGCCGATTTCGAGGACTGGGACCCGGACCGGCTGGATCGGGAGGTCGTGCGAGTGATGCGCTCGAACCTCGTCGCCGGCTGCCAGACCGGCTCGCGCGACGGCCGGCGCGTGGCTCCGCCGATGGGCGAGGGCGGCCGGCGCGACGACGGCCTCGTCGTTTTCGCCGAGGTAGGCCCGCTGAGCGCCTTCCTCGCCTATCCCGACCACGGCGTCGTCTATCGCTTCATCCCGCGTGAGCCCCTGAGGACGGAGATGGAGGTCATCTGGCTCGTCGACGGCTCGGCGGAGGAAGGGCGCGATTACGATCCCGAGGCGCTCGTCTGGCTGTGGGAGGTCACCACCCTGGCGGACAAGACGATCATCGAGCGCAACCAGGCCGGGGTGCGCTCGCGCGCCTATGAACCGGGGCCGTTCTCGCTGATGGAGCCGGGGACCCGGCAATATGTCGATCGCTACGTCGCGGAGTTCGCGGCGCTCGAGCCGGCGGGGGCCTGAGCATGAGCTATGACGCGATCATCGTCGGCGGCGGTCACAACGGCCTGACCTGCGCCTTCTACCTGGCCCGGGCGGGCCACAAGGTGCGCGTGCTGGAGCGCCGGGGGATCGTCGGCGGCGCGGCCATCACCGAGGAGTTCCACCCCGGGTTCCGCAACTCCGTGGCCAGCTATTCGGTCTCGTTGCTGAACCCCAAGGTGATCGGCGACATGCAGCTGGCGCGCCACGGCCTGAAGGTGGTGATCCGGCCGCTGTCCTATTTCTCGCCTGTCGATGAGAGCCGCTACCTGATCCTCGACAAGGATCCGCAGCGCTCGCGCCGGGAGGTGGCGCGTTGGTCGCCCCGCGACGCCGAGAAGCTCCAGGCCTTCCATGAACGGCTCGACGGCAACGTCGAACTCCTGCGGTCCCTGCTGCTCAAGACGCCGGTCAATCCCGGCGGCGGCCTGCGTGACCTGATGAGCGGGCTGAGCCTGGCGCACGAGGTCCGTCGCATGGGGCTGGCCGGCCAGGCGGACCTCCTCGACCTCTTCGGCAAGAGCGCGGGCGACATCCTCGACGCCTGGTTCGAGACCGACGTGCTCAAGGGCCTGCTCGGCTTCGACGCGACCATCGGCAACTACGCCAGCCCCTATACGCCGGGCTCCGCCTACGTCCTGCTGCACCACGTCTTTGGCGAGGTGAACGGGGTCAAGGGCGCCTGGGGCCATGCGATCGGGGGCATGGGCTCGATCACCAAGGCGATGGCGGCTGCGTGCGTCGAAGCCGGCGTCGAGATCTCCACTGACTCACCCGTGAGTCAGGTCTCGGTGAAGGATGGCCGCGCCGTGGGCGTGGTGCTGGAGGACGGCTCGGATCTCTCCGCGCGCGTCGTAGTGTCGAACCTCAATCCCAAGCTCCTGTTCGGTTCGCTCGTTCCGAAGCAGGCGCTGCCCGCGGACTTCCGCGAGCGCATGGCGAACTGGCGCTGCGGCTCAGGAACGTTCCGGATGAACGTTGCCCTGTCCGAGCTGCCCAGCTTCACTTGCCTGCCCAGCCAGGGGCGCGCCGAACAGCACGGGGCCAGCATCGTCATCGCCCCATCGCTCCGCTATCTCGACCAGGCCTACATGGACGCGCGTCAGTTCGGCTGGGCCCGCAGGCCCTCGATCGAGATGCATATCCCCAGCGTCCTGGACGACAGCCTCGCCCCGCCGGGACAGCACGTGGCGAGCCTGTTCTGCCAGCAGTTCGCGCCCACGCTCCCGGACGGCGCATCCTGGGACGACCACCGCGAAGAGGTCGCCGACCTGATCGTCGACACGGTCACCGCCCTGGCGCCGAACTTCCGCGGCTCGATCCTGGGCCGGATGATCCTCTCGCCGCTCGACCTGGAGCGGAAGCTGGCCCTCACCGGCGGCGACATCTTCCACGGCGCCCTGAGCCTCGACCAACTCTATGCGGCGCGGCCGGCCCTGGGCTACGGCGACTACCGCTCACCTGTGGCCGGCCTCTACATGTGCGGCTCAGGAACCCATCCCGGCGGCGGCGTCACCGGCGCGCCCGGCCACAACGCTGCGCACGAAATCCTGCGCGACCTCCGCCGCCGGCCAAAACGGGCCGCGTGAAGCGCGCGTCCCTCCCCTTCCGGGACCATGAAGGAGAGGGATGAGCGTTAGGGCCGAACCTCCAGGTGGTCCAACCCGCGGAAGAAGGGGAGGGTGCGCCAGACCGGAGACGCTTGGGGATCGGCCAGGCGCAGGTTTGGGAAGCGTGTGAACAGCTTGGCCAGGGCGACCTGGGCTTCCAGCCGCGCCAGGGGCGCGCCGATGCAGATGTGGGCGCCCCCGCCGAAGGCGACGTGCGGGCTCTTCTTGCGGGTGATGTCGAAGCGGTCGGGATGCTCAAACACCTCCGGGTCGCGATTGGCCGCCCGCAGGGACAGGGACATCGATTGGGTTGCGTGGATCGGGCAGCCGCCAACCACCATCTCGCGGCTGGCGATCCGCCCAGTGATATCCACCGGCGGCTCGAACCGAAGGGTTTCCTCCACGGCGGCCGCCACCAGGGAGGGATCGCTCCTCAGCTTCGCCAACTCCTCGGGATTGGTGAGGAAGATCCGCACGGCGTTGCCGATCAGGTCGGTGGTGGTGAGGTTGCCGGCGACCAGCAGGGCCGAGAGATTGGTGATCACCTCCGCGTCCGTCAGCGGAGTTCCCGCGGCCTGCAGCGCGGTCATGTCCGAGACCAGGTCATCCTGCGGGTGGGCTCGGCGCTCGGCCAGATGGGCGGTCATGTACTCGAAGAGCGCCTGTCCGGCGCGCTGCATGTGCGCGGTCTGCTCGGGCGTGCGCAGGGGATTGAGGCTCTGGATCACGCCTTCCGACCAGTCGCGGAACTCCGGCAGACGCTCATGGTCGACACCAAGGATTGAAGCGATGACGTCGATCGGGATCGGCAGGGCGAAGCCCGACATCAGGTCGAAGGTCTCGCGCCCCTCCAGCCGGTCGAGAACTGCGTCGACGATCTTATCCACGTCGCCACGGCTCTTGGCGACGCGCTTGTAGAGCGCCTGGGCGAGCGGGTTGCGGATGCGGGCGTGGTCCGGATCGTCCATCAGCAGGATGCTCATCCCGCCATCGCCCTCCTGCCGTTCTCCGGACTGCTCGACGATCCGCCGGGTCAGGACGGCCGCGGGCTCGGCCCGATGCGGATCGCGCCAGAGGGTGAGATCGGTGAGGATGCGCCGCACGTCCTCATAGCGGCTGATGAACCAGGAGCCGGCCATCTCGTCGCGCAGGACCGGATGGGCCGCACGCAGGGTTCCGAGGACGGTGTACGGGTCTTCGCGGAACCTTGGGTTGAGCGGCGTGAGATCGAGGATCTTCGGCGCGTCATCGGCCATCGCGGCACTCCTGGCGCAGGCGCATCGATCCACGCCTGGCGGCGGCGTCATAGCACGCGGCGTGCCGATGCTTGAAGGAACGAACCGGAGGCGCCGGTCAGTTCGAGCCGGCGCGCGAGACTCCCGCGAAGGCGGACTCCGGCCGCCGCTCTACGGCTTCCGGCCGCGGTTGCAACTGGGGCGGAGGCTCCGCCTGGGCCGACGTGTGGCGCGCCCGGCGGCGAGCCAGCAGCGTCCGGATCGGCGCGTCGTAATAGTGCTCATAGAGGGCGGCGAACCCGACCACCGCGACGAATACGACCAGCCACAGTATCCGCCGCTCCCAGATCGGCAGGGACGGGGACGCCATCAGTAGCCACCGGAAGCCCCGCAGCAGCGGGACATGGAGGGTGTAGAGCGGATAGGAGACCGCGCCCAGCCAGGTCGCCGGCCCCACCCAACGGTCCGGCACCCTCGAGTGCACGGCGAAGGCGACGATCGCTGGCAGGATGATCGTCACCAGCAGCATGTCCCTGGCCCAGTAGAGCTTGGCCGACGGCGCCCAGCGGATCATGCAGACCACCAGGGCCAGAACCAGGATCCAGTATGGGACCTGGGGCAGGCGCCAACCTTTCTGGGTGAACCGGTAGATCAGGACGCCGGCGAAGAAGCCCCAGGCCGTGCGCGGTATGGCGCACCAGAAGCTGCGCCGGGTCCAGCCCACGTCCAACCAGCCGAAATGACGACAGGCCAGGATGAGTCCAACGAAGGACGCCGCCATGATCAAGCCGATCCGGACCGGCGTGAGCCAGCGAGTGATCGCCGCGTGAGCGCCGTTCACCACCAGTTCCCAGAACAGCGACCATTGCGGATCGTCGAGCGGGAAGAGATCGCCCGCGAAGATCAGAGGGCCAATCACGACCGGCAGCAAGAAGAACTGCAGGAGCAGCTGAGGGTAAGGGCGTCCTCCGGCCGTCAGCCAGATGCAGACCGAGATCACCAGGGCGCCGAAGATGGATGGATAGAGCCGAGCGAGGCGCAGGCCCATGTACGAGCGCCAGGAAAGGCCATCGGCGAGTCGCGCCTCGTAGGCGCGCGCGATCACATAGCCGCTCAGGACGAAGAACAGGTCCACGGCCGTCGAAGCCTGCTGGGCGTGCAGGTTGATCCGGCTGAAGTTCTGGAAGTGTTTCGCGACCACCGCTATGGCGGCCACGCCCCGGAGGCCGTCCAGTGATGCGAGATGTTTGCGCACGGAGCGTCCTTACGGTGTGTCGCGCCCATCGTCACCCCGCCAAGCGGTCGCAATCGTTGCTGCGATTTTGACGCGATCCGGACCGTCCTTGGCCGTCCTTAGCTCTCGCGGGCGATGGGCGAGGCCGGCGGCGGACCGCGGCGCGGCGGCAGTGGGATGATCATCGACACCCTTTGTCGATATACCACATAGGCCTCGCCGAAGGTCGCGATCAGGTCGCGCTCTTCCAGGCCGATCGCCACGAGCATGTAGCCGGTGGTCGCCAGGGCGAAGAGCAGGTGGCCCGCGCTCATCCGCGGCGCGGACCAGAACGCCAGCACGAAGCCGAAGTAGAGCGGGTGGCGCACGAGCCTGTAGAACAGAGGCGTGCGGAAGCGCGGGGCGGGAAGCGACTCGCCCTTCAGACGCGCCCAGCCCTGCCTCACGCCAAACAACTCGAAATGGTCGATCAGGAAGGTGCTGACCAGGACGATGGCGAAGCCCAGGTACGAGATCACGCGCAGGGTCACGGCGAGCGGTCCCTCGGGGACCGACCACACCGGAGCCGGCAACGCCCGCCAGAAGACGAACAGGACGATTAGCGCCAGGCTCGAGGCTGCAACATAGGTCGAGCGCTCGGCCACGGGCGGGACGATGCGCGTCCAGGCGCGCTTGAACGAGGCTCTCGCCATGACGCTGTGTTGCACGGCGAAGAGCGACAACAGGGCCAGGTCGATCACGATCGAAATGGCCAGGGCGCCGCCTGGCGCACGATCGATTGAACGGGGAACCGGCAGGTTCTCCACAAAGGCGATGGAGTACAGGAAGGTGACCAGGAAGATGGTGTATGCGAACAGGCTGTAGACGAAGGCTCCCATGGTTCGGCTCCGGCGAATCCCCCCAAGCACGAAGTCTAACTCAAAATGATCGAAATAGCACAAATGCTGAGTCCGGCATCCGCCTCGCCTCTGGCCGAGCGGCGGGCTTTGGCCTAGGACCGCGCGTCGCGCGCGTTGTGCGTGAGCCCAGTCTGACGGTTCCCGAGCGATCATGACTCCAGAGATCGGCCAGCTCGCCCTCAGCCTGGCCTTGATGCTGGCCCTCGTGCAGGCCGGGGCGCTCCTGGTCGGCGCCTGGCGTGTCGACCCCTCCCTGATGGCCGTCGGCCGCACTGCGGCCGGCCTCCAGCTCGCGTTCGTCGCCCTGGCGTTCGTCTGCCTGGCAGCCTGCTACGTCGACGGGGACTACTCGGTCCAACTGGTGGCGGAGCACAGCAACCGGGCCCAGCCCCTGATCTACCGGATCGGGGCGACCTGGGGCAGCCACGAGGGCTCGATGCTGCTGTGGGTGCTGATCCTGTCGGTCTATGGCTGCGCCGTCGCGCTGTTCGGCGGCTCGCTGCGCGAGACGCTGCAGGCGCGCGTCGTCGGGGTGCAGGGTGTGGTCGGCGCCGCCTTCATCGGGTTCCTGATCTTCACTTCGAACCCGTTCGTGCGCCTGTGGCCCGCGCCGCCGGACGGGGCGGAACTCAATCCGATCCTCCAGGATCCGGGCCTCGTCTTCCACCCGCCGGTGCTCTACCTCGGCTACGTCGGTCTCTCGATCGCCTTCTCCTTCGCCATCGCCGCCCTGCTCGAGGGGCGGGTGGATGCCAACTGGGGGCGCTGGGTGCGCCCGTGGGTGCTGGCGGCATGGATCTTCCTCACCGTCGGGATCACGATGGGGAGCGTATGGTCTTACTACACGCTGGGTTGGGGCGGCTGGTGGTTCTGGGATCCGGTGGAGAATGCTTCGCTGATGCCCTGGCTGCTGGCGACCGCGCTGCTGCACTCCTGCCTGGTGCTGGAGAAGAGGGGCGCCCTGGTCAGCTGGACCCTGCTGCTGGCGATCCTCACCTTCTCGATGAGCCTGGTGGGCACCTTCCTCGTGCGATCGGGCGTGCTCACCAGCGTCCACGCCTTCGCCATCGACGCCCAGCGCGGCGTCTACATCCTGGGGATCATCGCCGTACTCACCGGCTTGGCGCTCGGTCTCTACGCCTGGAGAGCCCCTGCGCTGAAGACAGGCTCGCTGTTCGGACTCGTCTCCAAGGAATACGCGATCACGGTCAACAATCTGTTCCTCGCCGCCGCGACGGCGACGGTATTCCTCGGCACGTTCTATCCGGTGTTCGCCGAGACCTTCAACGGTGACAAGATCTCGGTGGGTCCTCCGTACTACAACCTGACCTTCGCGCCGATCTTCATGCTGCTGTTCGTCGTCGTGAGCTTCGGGCCGATGCTGAACTGGAAGCGTGACGAGGGCGCCGCCCTGCTGCGACGCCTGCGATCGCCCGCCCTTGCGGCAGCCGCTGCGCTTGTTCTGGCGATACTGATCTTCGGCGTCCGCCACGCGATGGCGGCGATCGGCTTCGCCCTGGGCGCCTGGCTGGTGGCGGGGGCCGGCGTCGTGCTGGCCCGTCGCTGGCGCCTGGGCGAAGGGGCGCGCGCCGACCGGCTCCGCCGCATCCGCACCACGCCCCTGGCGGTATGGGGACTGGTGTTCGCCCACGCCGGCCTGGGCGTGACCACGCTTGGGATCACGGCCATGGCCGGTTGGCAGGCGAACCTCGTGACGACCATGATCGCCGGCCAGAGGGTCGTCATCTCCGGCAAGCACGTCACGCTCACAGGTGTGCGCACGGTGCAAGGGCCGAACTACGAGGCCTCCCAGGCGGCGTTCCAGGTCGACACGCTGGCGGGTCCGCGCGTCATGGTCTCCGAGCGCCGGCTGTTCCCCGCCAGCCAGACCACGACCACCCAGGCGGCCATCAACGTCGGGCTCTTCGGCAACGTCTATATCTCGATCGGCGAGCAGTCGGCGAACGGAGGACTGGTGGTGCGGATGTGGAACCATCCGCTGGTGGACTTCATCTGGGGCGGCGCCTTCCTGATGGCGTTCGGGGGCGCGGTCTCGCTCGCGGACCGTCGCCTGCGGGTCGCCGTCGTGCGACGCGCGCGCCGCCCCGCGGCGTCCCCTGCGCCGGTCCTGCCATGAGGCGGCTGGTCTTCCTCGCGCCCGTCGTGGTGTTCGCGGGCGTCATGGTCGCCTTCGCTCTCGGCCTTGGACACGACCCCTCGGTTTTGCCCTCGACGCTCATCGGCAAGCCGGTTCCCGCCTTCTCCCTGCCGCCGGTGAGGCCGGGCGACGGCGGCCTCGCCAGTCCCCAACTGGCGTCGGGCGGCGGTCCCAGGCTGCTCAACGCCTTCGCCTCCTGGTGCGTCGCATGCCGGGTCGAGCATCCCCTGCTCCTCGGCCTCAAGGCCCAGGGCGTGCCCATCGACGGCCTCGACTGGAAGGACAAGTCGGCGGATGCGGAGAAATACCTCACCCAGCAGGGCGACCCCTACCAGCGCGTGGGCAACGACGAGAGCGGGCGTGCGGGCATCGACCTGGGCGTGGCCGGGGTCCCGGAGACCTTCGTCGTCGATGGTCATGGACGCGTGCGCTACAAGCAGGTGGGTCCGATAACGCCCGACGACTGGACGCGCACCATCCAGCCCCTGATGGAGCGCCTGCGACGCGAATGAGACGTCTCGTCTGCGCCTTGGCCGCCGCCGTGCTGGCGGCTGGGCCGGCCTGCGCCGTGTTGCCTTCCGAACAGCTTCACGACCCGAAGCTGGAGGCGCGCGCCCGCCACGTTGGCGAAGAGCTGCGCTGTGTCGTCTGCCAGAATGAGACGATCGACGAATCCGACGCGCCCCTCGCCCATGACCTGCGGGTGATCCTGCGCCAGCGGCTCCTGGCCGGAGACACCGATCGCCAGGCCATCGACTACATCGTCGCCCGCTACGGACACTTCGTTCTGCTCAAGCCGCCGTTCGAGGCCCAGACCCTGCTGCTCTGGCTCGGGCCCTTCCTCGTCCTTGGTGTCGGAGCGGTCGGGTTGGGCCTGATGGCCCGCGCAGCCGCCCGCTCGAGCGAGGAAACCGCGCCACTTACGGCGGAGGAAGCGGTCCTGCTCAGGCGGCGACTGGAGGGGGAAGACGCGCCATGACACTCTGGATCGTTCTGACGGTGATGATCTCGGCGGCGGCGGCGGCGCTGGCCGTCGCCCTGACGCGCAGGCAGGAGACGAGGCGCGACCGCCCCGGCGAGGCCGCGGCCTTGCGGGTCGAACTGGCCGATCTGGAGTCCCAGGCGACGGCCGGCGCGCTTCCCGCTGCTACGGCCGAGGCGCTGAAGGCCGAAACGATCCGGCGCTTCCTGGGGTCGGGCGCGTCGGCGCCGTCTCCAAAGCCGCCGCTTGGCCGCAAGACGCAGATGGCGGTGGCGGTGGCGCTCGCGGCGGTGGTCGCCCTGGGCGCCAGCCTGCTTTACGCCAAACTCGGACGTCCGGACCTGGCCGCCGCGCATCCGGCGGCGCCGGCCGAAACCGGAGGAGAGGCGGCGCAGGTCGCGGGCCTCCTGCCTCAGCTCGAGGCGAAGGTCCGCGCCAATCCGGACGATCCCCAAGGCCTTCGGCTGCTCGGCGGGGCCTATATGGATGTCGAGCGGTACAAGGATGCTGCGGACGTCTTCGCCCGCCTTGCGGTCCTGGATCCGCAGGATGCGGAGATCCACGCGGCGCAGGGCGAGGCCCTGACGCGGGCTGGCGGCGGCTCGGTGACTCCACAGGCCGCAGCCGCTTTCCGCGCCGCAATCGCGATCAACTCGACCGATCCGCGGGCGCGCTATTTCCTGGCCTTGCTGAAGGACCAGCAGGGGGACCACGCCGGAGCCATCGACGACTGGATCGCCCTCATCCGTAGCGCTCCGCCCGGCGCGCCCTGGGTCGGCCAGGTCCGCGACTTTGCACGGCAGGTCGCTGCTCAGAACGGCATCGACCTGCAGGGGCGGCTGCCCGCGGACTCCTCGGCGTCTGCTTCCGCCGGCGCCGCGGGCCAGCAGGCGATGATCGCCGGCATGGTGGATCGTCTCGATGCGCGGCTGAAGGCGAACCCCCACGACGAACAGGGATGGGTGATGCTGATGAAGGCCCGGATCGTCCTCGGTCAGCCCGATGCGGCCTCACAGGCGCTTCAACGCGGTCGCGCGGCCTTCGAGGGAGCGCCGCAGGCCCAGCACCAATTGACTGAGGCGGCGCGACAACTGGGGGTCCCGGGGGCCTGAACGACCCCGGGGAAAGAAGGCAAGCCTCAGGCGGGCTGCTTCGTCGTCCGCAGATAGGGCTTATGCGTCGTGAAGCCCGGGAACACCGTCCGTGCTTCTTCGTCGCTGACGGCGCCGGTGATGATCACGTCCTCGCCCTGCTTCCAGTCGGCGGGCGTCGCCACCTTGTGGCGCGCCGTGAGCTGCATCGAGTCGATCACGCGCAGGATCTCATCGAAGTTGCGCCCCGTGGTCATCGGATAGACGAGGATCAGCTTGATGCGCTTGTCCGGCCCGATGATGAAGACATTGCGCACGGTGGCGTTGGTCGCCGCCGTCCGGCCTTCGTGCGTCCCTGCCTCGTCTGCTGGCAGCATGCCATAGAGCTTCGACACCTTGAGATCGGTGTCGGCGATCATCGGGAAATTCGGCGCATAGCCCTGGGTCTCGGCGATGTCCTTGGACCAGGCGTCATGATCGCCCGCGGCGTCCACGGACAGGCCGATGACCTTCACGCCCCGCTTGTCGAATTCTGGCTTCAGCTTCGCCACCGCGCCCAGTTCGGTCGTGCAGACGGGGGTGAAATCCTTGGGATGGGAGAAGAGCACCACCCAGTGGCCCTCGATCCAGTCATGGAAGTGGATTGGTCCGTCGGTCGTATCCTGCGTGAAGTCGGGCGCGATCCCGTTGAGTTTCAAGGTCATTGGGCGCTCTTCCTTTGTCCTGGCCTCGAGGCGGCCGCGTTCAAGCTGCTCGAACATAGCGACGCCGGGCCGAGGCCAAAAGTTCGCAAGCCGATTGCGAAGCTAGATTGAACGCCGGAGAGCTGCGGCGGTCAGGGGCGGCGAGCGCCGCCGCGGTCCTTGGCGCCCGCGATTGGCCGGCCCGTCGCGGGGTCGGTGAGCGTCTTCTCGTTGTCCGAGTCGCCCCCGGCATGATCTGGCTCGGTGGCCGGCCGAGGCGGCTCGCCCTCGCGACGTGGGATCTTGAGGTTGTCGTCCGGATTGGTCGCGCCCGGGAAGCCCCGGTGGGGTTGGTCCTGTGGTTTGCTCACGTCGGGTCCCTCCTGTCGACGGCGGACCTCAGGGCGCTGAACGCCCTGGGTTGGGATACGACGATCAACCCCGGTGGGTGGGTGACCTTCAATGTTGCCGCTGATCGTCGGCGCGGGCTTCGCAGGCGCGAACCTGCGCCACCGGAGGATCTCCGGGGCGCAGGTCGTCTAAGGCCGTCGACGGTCGCCGGTGGCGATCGCGCTCAAAGTCAGGCGACAGCCATTGGAGTCCGGCGCGCACGGCGCAGGACGCCGCCCACAGCGCCGGCGCCCACGAGCATCATCGCCCAGGTGGCCGGCTCCGGCACGCCGCCCGAGCCGCCCGGCCCGGCGCTGGTCGCCGCGAAGTTGCCTGCGAACACGCCAGAGAAGCTGGCGGGAGAGTCGCCCTTCAAAGCGAGCACGGTCAGCGACGTCCCGGAGAAGCTGAAGCCATTGCCGGAAGTGTCGGTGCCGAAGGTCAGATCCTTCGCGGCGAGGCCGGTCGCGTAGGTGACGCTTCCAGTCGCGAAGTTGTCCTGCACCGAGGCAGTGGTGCCATTGTTCGGGCCCGAGATCTGGGCGCCCGAGAAGGTGCCGCTGAGCAGGTTGGTCGTGCCATCCACGGGTACCGCGGATGTGATGCTGAACGTGCCGCTGATGCCACCTTGGATCACGTCACCGCCTGACACGGCGCCGGCGTCTGTGGAGGTTCCCGTCAGGGTCAAGGTGGCGAGCATTGGAGTGGTAGGGAGGCCGGTTACGTCGAAGGTGAAAAACACCGGCGCGGATGCGCTGAGGGCGCCTCCCGTTGTCCCCGTTTCAGTCCAGCTCAGGTTGGCCGTGTTTCCGTCTTGGACGAAACCGGCGAAGGTTACGGCATGGGCCGACACGGCTGCGGTGGCAGCCAGGGCGGCGCCGGCGAGCAGGGCGCTTATCCTCATCTTGTGTGGGTCTTTCTACAGTGAAGGTTTGGGTCGCAAAATGCCGACACCGTTACTCCGGCATCGCCGCATTTACGCCTCACTCAGGCACTGGTTCCAGCGTTGGTCGGAATCCGACAAAAATTGTAGGAAAATTAGTGGGCCGCGGGGTCGATCAGCCGCCTATGCGGCCCTGCTCTCTTGAAAAAAGAGGCGGCCGTAGGGCCGCCTCCCAAGCGTGGCGATGTCTGGCCGAACTTTCGTCAGCCTCACTCGTGATTGGTGAAGATGATCGTCCCGGACGCGGCGAACATCCCGCCGACGCCGTGGCTCACGGCGATCTTGGCGCCCTCAACCTGGGCGGGCGCGATCCCCCGCATCTGCCGCACGCTCTCCTGCAGGGCGTACATGCCGTACATGCCCGAGTGCATGTACGAGAGTCCGCCGCCGTTGGTGTTGAGGGGCAGCTTGCCGCCTGGCGCGGTGTTCCGCTCCCGGATGAAGGCGGCAGCCTCGCCCGGCGCGCAGAAGCCGAGGTCCTCGAGACCGTAGAGCGGCAGGTGGGCGAAAGCGTCGTAGATCATCAGGTGATCGACGTCCTTCTGCGTAATGCCCGCCTCGTCGAACGCCTTCTTGCCCGACACGCGGAAGGCCTTGGAGGTGGTGAAATCCTCCATCTGGCTCACCATCGGGGTCTCGACGCTCTCGCCCGTGCCGATGATGTAGACCGGCTTGTGCGGGAAGTCCTTGGCCCGGTCGCGGCTTGTGAGGATCAGGGCGCCGCCGCCGTCGGTGACCAGGCAGCACATCAGCATGCGGAACGGCCAGGCGATCATCGGCGAGTTCAGCACGTCGTCGACCGTGATCGGGTCCTTGAAGCTCGCCCGCGGGTTCTTCGCGGCCCACTCGCGCTGGATGACCGACACCATCGCCAGATCCTCGACGGTGTAGCCGCGGGCCTTCAGGTAGCGGAGCACCGGGACGGTGAACATGGTGGGGGGCGAGGTGACGCCATAGGGCATCTCGAACTGCCCCATCAGGCTCGAGGGCGAACGGCCAAAGCCCCCGGCGCCGACGCGTGAGCGCCCGCTCTCGCCGTGGGTGATCAGGACCGTTTTGCAGAGGCCCTCGTTGATCGCCGCGGCCGCGTGACGGACGTGGAGCATGAACGAGCAGCCGCCCACGCTCGTGCCGTCGACCCAGGTCGGGGTGATGCCGAGGTAATGCGCCGTCTCGACCGGGCTGGCGCCGGCTGTGGCGACGCCGTCGATGTCGGACGGCTTGAGGCCGGCGTCGGCCATGGCGTTGAGCGCGGCGTCGGCGTGCAGGCCGATCACCGACACGTCGGGGATCTTGCCGAGCTTGGTGGTCTCGGCCGCGCCGACGACGGCGATGGATCCGGGCTTCATCGGCTCAGGCCTCCGCGGGCTTGAAGAAGGGCAGGGTGATGGCCCCGAAGCTCTGGAACGTGACCTTCAGGGGCATATCGAGCTGCAGCGCCTCGGGCGTCTGGGGGCAGCCGACGACGTTGGTCATCATCCGCGGGCCTTCGGCGAGAGCGACCACGGCGATCGAGTGCGGCTCGGTTCCCATGTCGGGGCGAGGCCGGTGATTGATCACATAGCTGTAGAGGGTCGCCTTGCCGCTCGCCGGGAAAACCTCGACCTGACGCGAGCCGCACTCGGGGCAGAACGGGCGAGGCGGGAAATACGCCTGCTGGCAAGACGTGCAACGCTGCAGGCGAAGTTCGCCCGCGGCGCAGCCGTCCCAGAAGTGCTGGGTCTCCGGCGTAGGTTGGGGCAGGGCTCTTTCCATGTAACGGCGGCTCCTCGTTGTGATTGGTCGGCGCGAACGCCTGTTTGAATGAGGCTCCTCGGACCTTATTCCGCCGTTCGTGGCAAGGGGCTGCGCAAGGCCGGAACGCTCGCGGCGCCGCTTCCAATCGCCGGCAGGCCTGCTAAAGCCCCGGCGGCGAAAGGAGATCCGGTGTCCGGTCCAGGCGGCGACATGCCCCAGTGGTGGCGCGGCGCGGTGATCTACCAGGTCTATCCGCGCAGCTTCCGGGACTCGAACGGCGACGGCGTAGGGGACCTCAGGGGCGTGATCGCGGGCCTTGACCACATCGCCGGCCTCGGCGTCGACGCCCTCTGGCTCTCGCCATTCTACCGCTCGCCGATGAAGGACTTCGGCTATGACGTCAGCGACTACTGCGACGTCGACCCCCAGTTCGGGTCCCTCGCGGACTTCGACGATCTGCTCGCCGCGGCGCGGGCGCGGGGGCTGAAGGTGATCGTCGACCAGGTCTGGGCGCACACCTCGGAACAGCACCCCTGGTTCAAGGCCTCCGCGGTCTCGCGGGAGGGAGACAAGGCCGACTGGTACGTCTGGGCCGACGCCAGGCCGGACGGCTCGCCGCCCAACAACTGGCAAGCCTCGTTCGGCGGCCCTTCATGGACCTGGGTTCCGGCCCGGCGACAGTATTACTTCCACAACTTCCTGGTGGAACAGCCAGACCTCAACTACTGGAATGCCGACGTGCAGGACGCGATCCTGGACGTGGCCCGCTTCTGGCTGGATCGGGGTGTCGATGGCTTCCGTCTCGACGTCATCAACTACGTCATCCACGACAAGGAGCTGAGGGACAACCCGACGGCCGAATATAGTCGGTCACCCGCGTTGCCGACCAACTTCCAGCGGCACGTCTTCGACAGGTCCAGGCCCGAAGCGCTCGCCTTCCTTGCCCGACTGCGCAAGCTGATGGATGGGTATCCCGAGAGGATGACGGTCGGCGAGATCGTCGACGAGGCCCCGTTCGCGCGGCAGCAGGAATACACGACCCCGCCGGACCGGCTCGACACCGCCTACACCTTCCATTTCCTGAGCGCGCGCAAGCCGACGGTGGAGCTGTTCGCGCGGGCCATCGAAGGGTGGTCGGGCGCGCCCGGCTGGCCGAGTTGGTCTCTCGGCAATCATGACGTGGACCGCTACGCCAGCCGCCTGGCTGGCGACGACCCGCGACTGACACGCACGCTCCTGGCCGCCCTGATGTGCCTGCGGGGGACCATCTTCCTCTATCAGGGCGAGGAGTTGGGCCTGCCGCAGGCTCAGATCCCTCGCGAGCGGCTGCGCGATCCGTTCGCTATCGCCGCCTATGACGGAGGCGCCTTCCGCGACGGAGCGCGCACGCCCATTCCCTGGACCGCGGACGAACCCTCCGCGGGCTTTTCGGCGGCAGCCGAGACCTGGCTTCCGGTAGATCCTGCGCACCGGCCGTTGTCGATCGAGGCACAGGATGGGCGCGAGGACTCGATGCTCTCGTTCACGCGCCGCCTGATCGCCTTTCGGCGCGAGTCGGAGGCGCTTCGGTCCGGCCAAGCTTGCCTCGCGCCCCACGGGGATCAGGATGGCGTCCTGGCCTTCGAGCGGCGAACGACGGGAGAGGCCTTGCTGTGTCTGTTCGAACTTGCGGGAAGCGACCGACGGCTGGACGCCGCGGCGGGCGCGCGGCTCGTATTCGAAGTCGGAGGCGCCTGCCTTCAGGAAAGCGGGCGGCGTCTGGAGCTGCATCTGCCCGCCTGTGGGGCGGCGGTCCTGCGGCTGGAGAGCTGAGTGGCTGACGCAATCGATCTGGCGCGTCGTCTGCTCGCCCTGCGTGGCCGCAGGGGCGTGCTCGTCGTTGGCCTCACGGGCGCCGTCGCTGCAGGCAAGAGCACGCTCGCGGCCGCTCTGGTCGATCTGATCCCCAAGGTCGGAGGCGGTGAGGTCGCGGTCGCATCGGTCTCCACCGACGGATTTCTGCGGTCGAACGCCGAGCTGGACGCCCTCGGGCTCACTCTGCGCAAGGGTTTTCCCGATAGCTACAATACGGCAGCGATGGAGACGGCGCTGCGCCAGGTCAGGCGCGGACCGACCGTCTTCCCCGGCTATTCACATCTCACCTACGACCACGACCCCGCGCTGGCTCGAGAGGTCCGCGACCAGGATGTCCTGATCGTCGAGGGACTCGGCTTCACCGGCTCGACTCCGGTGGACGTCAGGGTCTACCTCGACGCCGACGAGGCCGATCTCGAGGCTTGGTATGTGCGTCGTTTCCTGGACCTGTGGAGCGCCGGGCGCGAGGATCCCGCGACCTTCTATCACCGCTTCGCCGGCCTCGACCAAGCGGGCGTCGACTCCTTCGCGCGTAGCGTCTGGGCCGGGATCAATCTGCCGAATCTTCGCGAGAACATCGCACCGCTGCGGGAGACGAGCGACGTCGTCGTCCGCAAGGGTCCGGACCACCATATCTTGGCCATCAACTCGCCGCGTCCGCGCAAGCGCGGCGATCCTCGTCCTGCAGATGAACCAAAGCTGCCGGCGGGGGGTTTTAGCGCGTATCCCTGAGCCGGAGTTTTGTGATGTTCAGCCTGCCTGACCTGCCGTACGCGTATGACGCCCTCTCGCCCGTGATCTCGGACGACACCCTTCACTTCCACCACGACAAACACCACGCGACATACGTCAAGAACACCAACGACATCCTCCAGCAGGCCGGCAAGGGCTTCAAATCCCTCGAGGAAGTGGTGGCCGAGGCGCACCGTGCGGGCGACAAGAAGCTGTTCAACAACGCCGCCCAGGCCTGGAACCACGCCTTCTTCTGGGAAGCGATGTCGCCGGAGACCCAGGACCCCTTGGGCGACCTGGCGCAGGCGATCCAGAAGGCGTTCGGTGGGATGGACAAGCTGAAGGATGCCTTTGTGACCGAGGGCGCAGGTCATTTCGGTTCGGGCTGGGTGTGGCTGGTCTCCGATGCGGGCGGCGCGCTGAAGGTGATTTCCACCCACGACGCGGCGGACACCCTGACCGAGCAGGGCATGGCGCCGCTGCTGGTCTGCGACGTGTGGGAGCACGCCTACTATCTGGACTACCAGAACGACCGGAAGACGTTCCTCACCAAGTGGTTCGAAGCCCTCCCGAACTGGCGCTTCGCGGCGCGGCAGTTCGACGCCCGCGCCAAGGGCGGGGCCTACCGCTATCCGGAACCTTCCCGGTCGAGCGTGAAGGCCTGATCACCCAAGCGCCGTCCATCAAGGTCCGGTCAGATGAGCGACGAGACGTCGATCCGTCTGGTCCTGGCTGATGTAGACGGCACCCTGGTGACCAAGGACAAGATCCTAACCGAACGCGCGGTGGCGGCGACCCGCGCCCTCCAGCAGGCGGGCGCGGACTTCGCCATCACCAGCGGCCGGCCGCCGCGCGGCATGAAGATGCTGATCGAGCCGCTGGCGTTGAAGACGCCGATCGCCGGCTTCAACGGCGGCGTCTTCGTCCAGCCTGATCTTACAGTCATCGAGACCCGCACCCTCGACCCGGCGGCCGCGCGCAAGACCGTGGAGCTGATCGAAAAGGCTGGGCTCGACGTCTGGCTCTACACACCCGACGACTGGTTCATCCGCGACCCGGACGCCCCGCACGTCGCGCGGGAAGCGTGGACCGTGAAGTTCGACGCCAGGGTCGTGAAGACCTATGCCGACGAGCTCTTCGAAAAGGTCGTGAAGATCGTTGGCGTGTCGGACGACCTCGGCCGGGTGGCCGAGACCGAGCGCAAGGCGCGGCAGGAGCTCGGGCAGACCGCGAGCGCCGCCCGCTCCCAGCCCTACTACCTCGACGTGACGCACCCCAAGGCAAACAAGGGCGCGGTAATCGACACGCTCAGCCGCCTTCTGGAGGTTCGGGCCGAGGAGATCGCCACCCTCGGCGACATGCCCAATGACGTGCTCATGTTCGAGAAGAGCGGCTTCTCGGTCGCCATGGGCAACGCCTCGGACGAGGTGAAGTCCAAGGCGAGCGCGACCACCGACAGCTATGAGGACGAGGGCTTCGCCAAGGCTGTCGAGCGCCTGATCCTTCCGCGCGTGAAGGGGCGGGTCGACATCAGGAAGGAGTAACCATGACGCCGCGCGTCAAGGAGATCCTGAGCTGGTACGGCGCTGAGAACACGGGCGTGCTGACCAACCTCAGCCGTCTGCTCAATCACGGGCGGCTCGGGGGGACCGGGAAGCTGGTGATCCTGCCGGTGGATCAGGGCTTCGAACATGGTCCGGCGCGCTCGTTCGCCCCCAACCCGCCGGCCTATGATCCGCGGTATCATTTCCAGCTCGCCATCGACGCGGGATGCAACGCCTACGCGGCTCCGCTCGGCTTCCTGCAGGCCGGGGTCAGGGAGTTCGCGGGGCAGATCCCGCTCATCCTCAAGACCAATGACAGCGACGTGCTGCGCGAGGACAGCGATCCCAATCAGGCGCTGACGGGCAGCGTCGACGACGCCCTGCGCCTGGGCTGCAGCGCGGTCGGCTTCACCATCTATCCCGGCTCGGCCCACGAGGCGCAGATGTACGGCCAACTCCGCGCCTATGCGGAGGAGGCCAGGCAACGCGGACTGGCGGTGGTGGTCTGGTCCTATCCGCGCGGATCGTCGCTCAGCAAGGAGGGCGAGACCGCGATCGACGTAGTGGGGTACGCCGCCCAGATCGCCGCACAGCTGGGCGCCCATATCATCAAGGTGAAGCTGCCGACTTCGCACATCGAACAGGACGCCGCGCGGAAGGTGTACGAGGAACAGAAGATCCCGATCTCCACTGGCCCCGATCGCGTCCGCCACATCGTCCAGTGCGCGTTCGCGGGGCGCCGCATCGTGATCTTCTCCGGCGGCGCGGCGGTTGCCGACGACGAGGCGTTCCTGTCGGAGATCCGCGATATCCACGCCGGCGGCGGCTTCGGTTCGATCATCGGCCGCAATTCGTTCCAGCGCACGCGCGAACACGCCCTTCGGCTGCTCGACCAGGTCATGAGCATCTA
>DATBEN010000148.1:0-28231 GCA_036276055.1 Caulobacteraceae bacterium | reverse complement strand
CTTGGGAATGACGACGCCGGTCGAAGAGCCGACGGTGGTGAGCTTGAGGGTGGCCATGACCGCTCCGATATAAGTACGGCGATTATAATAGCGGCCTCTGCAATCCTCAACGGGTTCGCCTGCTCGCACTGGCGGCGGGTTACGTTCGGTGAACTGGCGACATCGTGGTGTTCTCGTCTCTCGCCCCGCACCGCACGGGGCCGAACCTGAAGGCCGGCGCCGTGCGCAAGGCTACATCCTGCAGTACGCGCCGGACGGGGCCAATACGCGCCTGCCCGACGGTAAGGTCGTCCCGCAGGCGGATCCGGTTCGCCAGTTCAAGATCCTGGATAAGGGGCGCTGAGCGGCGCGGGGCCCTGGGCAGGAGGCGAGCCCGCACCCTCGGGACGCACATTCGGGAGGGCCGAACTCACTGCGCCGTCCTCCACGGCGAGCGGTCCGACCAGCTGGCGATGGCGGCCGTCGCCCAGGCGGTGCTCTTGTCCTTGTGGCAGGCGTTGCAGGCATTGGGGATCTTGAGCGCGTCCGTCTCGGCCGGCGTCACGAAGTGGAAGGTGTGGCTCGCGACGTTCACGTCGCCGATCGTCTGGGCGATCTTCGGCATGTGGCAGGCCACGCACTGATCGCCAGGACTGCCCGCAGCGTGATGGGTGTGCGCCTCGATCGAGGGCGCGTGCGGTCCGTTCTGGGTGTTGGGCCCGTGGCAGGACATGCAGATCTGATTGACCGGCGCGCGCAACAGCGCCTCGTTTTTCGTGCCGTGCGGATCGTGGCAGCTGAAGCAGGTGACGCCGCGCGTGTACATCAGGCTTTGCACGAAGTCGTTGCCCTGCATCCGGTTCTTGTGCGCCGTCCCATCCGGGAAATGGGTGAAGGTGAGATCGCCCAGCTTATGCGGCTCAAGCTTCCAGAAGTCCGCCAGCTTCAGGCCAGCGTGATAGCCGACGGGCCAATCATAGTATTTGCCGGCGATGGGACCCTTGAGCGGCTACCCTTGAGAGTAGCATTGGATGCAGGTGTTGTTAGCCTGCACATAGCTCTGTCGAGCGGATTGAGGATGTTGTCCCGCCTCGGGCTCGCCACGTGGGCGCTGCCTGCGCCGTGACACTGCTCGCACCCGACATTCCATTCGGTCCCACGTAGGCAGCTATCGTGCCCAACAGAGCGATAACGAGCGGCAAAACTAATCCGATAAGCCTGCGATCCCATGACAATCTCCTGATTGATCCTCGTTTCACGGGCCGAGATACTCGCTACTTTCAAATCTCTCTATTTGGCCACAACCGCCCTTATCTTGGCGCCCGAAGCTATAGCGTCCGTTCCCCGCTTGACGACCAGGTCGCCCGGGCTGAGCTTGCCAAAGATCTCCAGGGCCCCATCGGCGGTCATGCCCGTGGTCACATCGACCCAGATCGCGGCCCCGTGAGCGGCGACGATCACGAACTGGCGCTGTTGATCGTTGGCGACCGCCGTGAGAGGCACCCGTAGCGTGGGATAGGAGCGGCGCACCGGCCATTGGACGTTCGCAAATACGCCCGGCGTCAGCTCGGCGTTTGGGTTGGTGATGTCGGCCTCGACCATCATCGTCCGCGTCCGGGTGTCCACGGCTTGAGCGATGCGCGCGATCGGCGCGTGGAAGGTTCGCCCCGGCGCCGTGGGTAAGGTGAAGTCGATAAGATCACCGACCTTGACCCCCTGCACCTCATCTTCAGGGACCGGGACTACGAGACGGAGCCTGCCGGTCGTGACCAATTGCAGAATAGGTTGGGCGCCAGCGCTCGTCGCTGGCCCGACCAAGGCTCCGGGATGCAGATTGCGGGCGGTGATCACGCCGTCGAATGGCGCTCGAATATCCAGGTAAGCGCCGAGCTGCCTGGCTGCGGCAGCGCTCTCTGCTGCTGATTTCACCAGCGCCGCATCGCTCGCCGCCGCCTGCCCGGCGATATTGACATCATTCTCAGCGACGACACCTGGGGTCTTAGCGGCGTTGGCCAGCCGCTCGTAAGTGGCGCGGTCCGCGGCCAGCTTGGCTTGGAACGACCCAAGGGCTGCGGCGGCCTGACCCTCTTGCTCCACGACCTCCGGCGCGGTCAGTCGCGCCAGCACCTGACCCTTGCGCACCCGCGTACCGCGATCGACGCTGATGTCCTGAATGAAGCCGGCGACCTTGGGGAAGAGGTCGACGCTTTCATAGGGGACGAGCTGCCCGGGCAGCGGCGCCGTCGTCGACAAGAGCTGGCTCTTGACGGAAACCACCTCCACCGTCTGAACGGCCCCCACGGCTGGCCCAGCCGGGGCCTTGTCTTTGGCGCTGCATCCGGCGACGAGGAGGACAGGAACCAACAGAACGGAAGCGGCTTTCATCGGGCATTGTCCAGGGCTTGAGCCGTGCGGCTCGTGGGGTCGTCGGGATCCAGGGAAACCGAAGCAAGCGGCGCCCTACGCTGCACAAATCCGAAGACACTGGGCAGGATGAACAAGGTCGCCGCGGTCGCCGCGATCGCCCCGCCGATCACGGCTCTGCCGAGGGGGGCGGTCTCTTCACTACCGGCCCCGATCGCCAGGGCCATTGGGATCATGCCGCTGATCATCGCCAGACTCGTCATCAAGATGGGCCTGAGACGCTCGCCAGAGGCGTTGCGCGCGGCGTCGAAAGAGGATTGGCCTGCCTTGCGGTTGCGTTCGGCGAAGGTGACCAGGAGGATGCCGTTCGCGAGCGCCACCCCGATCGCCATGATCATGCCCATGAAGCTCTCGAGATTGAGGCTGGTGCCGGTGATGAACAGGGTCAGGACGGCGCCAAGCAGGACGGCCGGGACGGTGCAGAGCGCGACCAGCGCCATGCGCACCGATTGAAAGTTGGCGGTCAGTAGCAGCAGCATCACAAGGATGGCGACCGCCAGGCCAACGCCCAGATTGTCGAAGATCTCCTTCATCACCTCGATCTGCCCGCGCACCTCTACGGTGACGCCCTTCGGAGGTGGCCCGGCCTGGGCGATCGCTAGCTTGATCGACCTGGCGGCCGCGCCGAGATCCGGTCCGGAGAGGTTGGACGTGAGGCTGATCAGCCACTGCCCGTTCGTTCGGTCGAGCTCGCCCGGCACGGTCTGCTGCCGCAGATCGGCGACTTGATTGAGCTGAAGATCGCCGCTCGCGCTCGCCACGGGGATCGCGGCCACGGCTGCCGCCGAGGTCATGGCCTGCTGCGGAACCTGGACCTGGACCTGGTAGCTGATCCCGGACTTTGGATCGCGCCAGTAGTTGGCGGCGACGAAACGCGTGGAGGCGGTCGCGGCCACCACGGCCTGCCCCACCTTGTCCGCCGTCGTCCCGAGTTCCCCGGCCAGCACGCGATTTATCCGAACATCGAGGTTCGGGTAGTTGAGCGACTGACCGTACTCCAGGTCCGCCGTGCCGGCGGCCCCGGTCAAGGTCTGCTTCAGTTTGGCGACATAGCCCTTCACATCGGCGTACTGCGGGCCGGCGACCGCGACGTCGATGACGGTCGATGGCCCGGAGTTAAGCACCTGACTGATCAGATCGCCCGGCTCGAAGGAAAAATGAAGCGTGGGAAACTTCTGCGGCAGGGTCTTGCGCAGTCGCTCGGTCAACCGGGCGATGCTGACATGCGCGCCGGGCTTGAACCCTATATTGATCACCGCCTCGTGCGGGCCGCCGGTCCAGAGAAAGACGCTGTTGATCGGATAAGAAGAGGCTTGGACGCCGACATAGCCCAGCGTGGTGTCGACCGCGCCCGCGCCAGCTTCTTGGCCGATGGCTTGCAGGACCTTCTGGGTGGCCGCCTCGGTCGTCGCGATGCGCGTGCCCTCGGGCGCGTCCAGGCGAAGCCGCATCTGGTTGGTGGCGGCCGACGGAAAGATCTCGGTTCTGAGCAAGAGCGTGACGATCACCAGAAGGATCGGGGTCGCCAGCGCGTAAGCGGCCAGGACCAATGATCGACGGCGGATCAGGCCGTCCTGCCATCTCAAGAAACGCAGCCGGAACCGATCGAACCGCGTGTCGGCGCTCTCGACCGGCGTCGCAGCGCCGGAGCCAGCAGACGGCTTGGTGTGAGGTTTGAGGAACCAGACCGAAAGGATCGGCAGCAGGACGGTGAACAGAAGATAGGCCGCTGCCATTGAGAAGCCGACCGCCAGCGCCAGTGGGCCGAACAGCGCGCCGGCCGCCCCGGTCATGAAGAAGGAGGGAATGAACACCGCCACGATGCAGAGCATGGCCAGCAGGCGCGGGACCGCCACTTCGCTGCTGGCGTCCAGTACGGCGCGACCTATGGGCGCGCCCTGCGCCAAATGCACGTGGACGTTTTCCAGCAAGACCACGCCCTCATCCACAAGGATGCCGATGGACAGCGCCAGACCGCCGAGGGTCATGATATTGATGGTCTGCCCGCTCGCCCACAGGGCGACCACGGCGGTGAGCAGGCAAAAGGGAATGATCGCCACGACGATCAGCGAACTGCGCCAGTCGCGCAGGAAGACCAGCAGCACCAATCCGACGAGAACCGCCCCGAGCAGGCCCTCCCGGACCACCGACCACAGCGCGTCGGTGACGATGCGCGACTGGTCGAGTTGATAGCTGACCGTGACATCGTCGGGCAGCAGCGACTGGAACCGCGGCAGGCTCTTCTTGACCTCGTCGACGACGCTGATGGTCGAGGCTGCCGGGCGTTTAGTGACCGGGATGTACACCGTTCGCTTGCCGTCGATGAGGGCGTAGCCCGCCGGGATGTCGGCCGTGTCGGCCACGGTGCCGACATCCCGAAGATAGACCGAGGCGTTGGCGGTGTTTCGCACCGGAATATCGAGCAGGGCATTGGTGGTCGTCACCGTGGAGTCCGTGGTGACCATGGTCGCGGTGCGACCAATATCGGCGACGCCGGCCGGCTCGATGCTGTTGCCGCTCACCAGCGCCTGCACGACGTCGTCCGGCGCGAGGCCATAGCCATGCAGTTTGGCTGGATTGACGTTGATCACGATGGTGCGCTGGTTGCCGCCGAAGGGTGGCGGCGATGACACGCCCGGAAGGGTCGCGAACACGGGTCGGACGCGGTTGAGCGCTACGTCCTGAATCTCCCCGAGTGTCTTGGTCGGACTGGAAAAGACCAGGTAGCCCGCGGGGAGCGTACCGGCATCATAGCGCACGACGAACGGCGCCACCGTCCCGGGCGGCATAAAGGCTCTGGCGCGATTGACGTAGGATATGGTCTCCGCCAGCGCCTCGCTCATATTGGCGCCCTGGTGAAAGGTCAGCCGCAGAAGCGTTGCACCTTGGATCGATTTGGCTTCAACGCTTTCAATCCCGTTGATGTAGAGAAAGTGGTATTCGTAATAATAGGAAATATAACCTTCGATCTGTTGTGGGCTCATGCCGCCATAAGGTTGGGCCACATAGATCACCGACGAATTCATATCGGGAAGGATGTCGATACGGCTCCGGTTCACCGCCAAAACCGAGGTAAGGACGATGGAAATCGCCAATACGACGATCATGATCGGGCGCCTCAGCGCCGCGCGGATCATCCACATATGAAAGTCTTTCGCTGATCAGTTTAGTTGGGGGCCAGGGCGGCGCGGAATTGTGCGGTGTCTCCCTCGGCCGCGGCCAAGGTCGCCAAGGCCCGCCAGATATTCAGGCGGGCGATGGCGTTCTGGCTTTCGGCCTGAGCGAGGGCGGCTTCGGCGACGGTCACATCGACCACGGTGGCGAGCCCCGACTGGAACCGGACGCGCTGCTGCGCTTCGCTTTGCCGCGCCGCCGCCAACGCCTCGGGCGTGAGCTCGGCGATCTTGCGCGCCGCCCGCAGCGAGGCGAGCGCCTGTTCGAGCTGCTCGTTAAGGTCCCCGAGGGTTTGCAGATACCGATCGCGCTCGGCTTCCACCTTGGCCCGTTGTTCCTGCTGCTGGGCGTGAAGGGTTGGAAAGCTTCCGAGCGGAAGCGTGACCTGAAAGCCGATCGACCAGTTGCCGATATTGGGCTCGAGACCCGACGTGCCGCCGAGATAGGCGCCTGCGGCGGACTTGCCGCTGCCGCGCGTTGAAGCGCTTCCCAGGACGTCGAATTGCGGCGCGTAGGATCGGTCGATGGCCCGCAGCTGGGCGCTTTGCGCCTTCACTCGCGCCGCCTCCTCGAGCGCGGCCGGATGCCCGTCCACGGCCACCGGCCGAGCCTCGGCTCCCGGCGGAGGGGAGGAGGTCAGAAGCAGGTGGTCGTCGATGGAAATCTCATTGACGGGACGGGCCACGAGCTTGGCCAGCGTCGCCTTCTCGGCCTCAACGTTGTTGAGCACGCTGACCAGGGTGATCCGCGCCGCGGCTTCGGCGGCTTCAGCCTGCTGGGCTTCGACGCCCGGGTGCAGCTTGTTGTCGACCAGCACCTTGGTGGTCAGCGAGAAGGCGTGCAGCCGATCCAGATTGGCCTGGGCTACCGTGACCAAAGACTCCGCTGCGGCCAGGTTCATGTAGGCGTCGCCGGTCGCGGTCACGACCTGCAATTCCGTCAGAGCGACCCCCTCATTCGCCGCGGCTTCAAGGTCTCGCGCCGCGTCGACGCGTGCGGCGCGGACGCCGAAATCAAACGGCCGCCAGGAGACGAGCACGCCGGCGCCGCTGTTCCAGGCGCTTTGACCGCTTTGCGGCAGGACCGGCCCGGAAATGGGAGGGATCACGGACTGGGGCAGAAACACCCCGGCGAAATTGTTGATCGTCGAGCGATTGATCTGCCAGAGCAGATTGACCTGAGGAAGATACGCGGTCTTCGCGACGCTGACATCGCTTTCGGCGGTCGCCTTTTCAGCGAGTGCGGCGCTCACCGAGGGGTAGTGCAACCGCGCGTAGTCAAGTGCGTCGGCCAAGCTGATCGGGCTCGGAGATGAGTTTGCGGCGACCTGGGCTTGAACGGCCAGCGGCAACGACAAGGCTGTCGCGACCACCAATCCAAGGGTCGGCGCCTTCACTCGCGGGGTTCCTCGACGAGCGATCGCAGATAGTATGACCGCCTTTGTCGCGGCCCGGGCCGTCGAAGCTGAGCTGAACATCGCTTCTCCATTTGGCCGAAGCGCTACACGCTTCATCGACGCCAATCGCGGTGATCGGCGCGCCCGGAGCAGCTCCATGGGCGGCGATCTTTAAGGCAGTTTTAGAGGGTCGGAGCGGCCTCCTTAAAACAGCCCTAAAGTCCGATCGCTAAACCCCACCCCATGAGTGGAGCGGAACGCAGAACCATGCGGCTGTTGGTCGTAGAGGATGAGGCTCGGATCTGCGAGCTGATTGAAGAGGGCCTGAAGGAGGCTGGCTTTGTTGTGGATGCCGTCGGCGCCCTCGGCGATGCTGAACTCGCCCTAGCGGGAGTCCCCTACGACATTATCATCCTTGATCTTGGCCTGCCCGACGGCGACGGCCTGGTGCTTCTTCAAACCCTGGGGCGCGCGGCGGAACGGCCGCCGGTGCTGGTGTTGACCGCCCGTGACAGCGTGGAGGACCGGGTCTCCGGGCTCGACGCCGGCGCCGATGACTATCTGATCAAGCCGTTCGCTATGGTCGAGCTTGTCGCGCGTGTGAAGGCGCTGCTACGCCGGCCAGGCGGCGCCTTGGGCGTACTCCTGGAGGCCGGCAATCTATCGCTCGATACTGTCGGGCGCGACGTGAAGGTGGGGGATCAGGTGCTGGCGCTGCCGCGCCAGGAGTTGGCGATCTTGGAGCACCTCATGCGCCGACTGGGCCGGGTCGTGCCCAAGGTCGTGTTGGAGGAAAAACTCTATGGGATGGGGGATGAGCTCGGCTCTAACGCTATTCCCGTCCACGTCCACCATCTGAGGCGCAGGCTCGGCGAGGCGCACGCCGATTGCGTGATCCATACCGTGCGCGGGGTCGGCTACTTTCTGCAGGAAGGCGCCTGAGATGCTGGACGCCTGGCGAAAATCGCTCGAAGGCCGCCTCGTCATCCGTCAGAGCGCTCTGCTGATCGCGGCAATGACAGCGGGCTTCATCGCCGTGCTGCTCGCCAGCTACCACACGGCGGCTGAGCTCTCGAACGAAGGTCTGGCGGACCGGTTCGTGCGCGAGTTCCTCGGGGACGCCGCGTGGGTCTTCCCGCTCTTCGCCGTCCTCGTCCTCGCCGTCACCACTTGGACTATACGCTCGGGGTTGAAGCCGGTCGTGCGCGCCTCCGAAAGCGCGGCCGCGATCGCGCCGGGTGCGGTCGATGTCCGTCTGCCGACCAAGGATTTGCCGTCGGAGCTGATTCCGCTGGTCTCAGCGGTCAATAGCGCCCTGGATCGGCTCGAGGACGGCTTCGCCGTACAGCGACAGTTCACCGCAAACGCCGCCCATGAATTAAGAACGCCGCTCGCCATTCTCACTGCGGCGCTCGAGGGCTTAGACGCTTCGGCGAAGGTCGAGCGACTACGGCTCGACGCCGAGCGGATGAACAGGATCGTCAGTCAATTGCTGCGGGTCGCCCGGCTGGATGGCCAGCCCGTCCGGGCCCATCAGACGCTCGACTTACGGACGGTGGCTTCGGAGGTGGTCGAGCACCTGGCGCCATGGGCGGCGGCGGCCAAACGCGGACTCGCGCTTGAGGCGCCGGGCGCTCCGATCTGGGTGTCAGGCGACGCCGACGCCCTTACCGACGCGCTGCGCAATCTGGTTGAGAACGCGGTCGGCCATACACCGGCGGACACGGAAGTCCTCGTCAGCGTCAACGCAAATGGATCGGTCTGCGTCTCGGACGACGGCCCGGGAGTGGCGCTTGAGGACCGGGGAAAGGTCTTCGACCGGTTCTGGCGCGGCCGAGAGCGAACGGCGCATGGCGCCGGCCTCGGCTTGGCCATCGTGGCCGAGATCGTCCGCATTCATCAGGGCCAGGTCACCGTCGCGGACGCGCCGGGAGGTGGCGCCCTGTTCTGCATGAAACTGCCCGTACTTGCTCAGTGACACCCGGTCATCGCCACAAGACTCAAGGAAGGACGACATGACTCCCTCGAACACCGGCCGACGCGACTTCTTGGTGCTGGCGGCGCTCTCGGGCGCGGCGTTGGCGGGATTGGCCGGCTCAGCCGCGGCTTCCGGCTGAGGGATGTCTCAGGGGGTCCGGTCCTGCGAACATGCACCGTTGAACTAGAGCAAATCACCCCGTTCAGACGGTTCCGTCTGAACGGGGTTTGCTCCGGAGCGGCGCACCGAAGGCCGCATCCCTCCCCTGTGGACTTGACCGCCCTAAGGCTTGCGGTCGTCCAACGGGACCGATCGTGCAGCGTTCAGGCGACGAGCCGCTGTCGCCGCCAAGGCCGCCGGCGCTTGGTCGGGAATGGGGAAGACCGCGCTCACATTGATTTCGCACAGGACATAGCTGTCCTGCCCCTCCGCGTCCGTGGGTCCCAACAGGAAGTCGGCGTCCCAGATGACCGGCAGCGTCTCCGGATCGATCTCCAGGAGGCGTGTCATACCCGGCGTCCAGTCGCGCTCCATCAGCGCCCGCAGACGTTGAAACCGGGTGTCGTCCGGCCCCGAATAGAGTCGCGGCCCGGCCGGGCCGTCCTCTGGAGCGGCAAGCGCGCGCACCAGTTGGTGGCCAAACCCCACGACCGTCCCGCCAGACATGTAACAGCGGACCATTCCCTCCAGGTGGCGAGGCTGGAACGCTTGGTCGACCAATCCGCCGCCGTCACGGAGGTCAGCAGCGCGCTCCTCGATGAACGCCCCCATCGGCAAGACGCGGGTCTCACCGCCGCGCTTGGCCTCCTTCACCCGAACTTCGGCGCCGTCCAAGCGCTCCACCTTCCAAACGCCGATGCCGCCATTGCCTTGGTTCTGCTTCAGCACCCTCGGGCCTTCCGCCAGGCGGCTCGGGAAATCGGCGGCGAATGCGATCTGTGTCTCGTACAGGTGGGTGTCCGTTCCCCAGCCCAGAGTCCGGGTCCGATAGAGGACGGCCTTCACCCCCATCTTGGCGGCGACCTCCGGGTGGGTGCTGACAAATACGCCCGCGTCGGCGGCGACCCGAAGCACGTCGTCCAAGACGCCGCGACGGGCGCCGCTGTCGGTAGCGATGGGATCCACCCAGACCAGCACCGCGTCCATGCCGAGTAGTCTGGCGCGCACTTCCGCCGCCCAATCCTCGCCCCAGACCACGGGTTCGGCGGCGATCCCCTCGTGCGCCAGCGCCTCGAAGATCGCCCTTAGACGACTGGTCTCGGCCCGGGCGTCGACGCGCGCCTGGGCATCGCCGCGCCAGACGACAGCAGCCTTGAAGGGGTTCGGGTTGGGGCCAGCCATGCGCGCTCCTACTCAGCCATATGCCGAGGTGACAGGAGCGGGTCTTGGACGCCGAGACGTCTGGCCGGGCGCCACGTTTGCCCGGTAAGCGTGACGCTAGGCGCCCATCTCACCCGATGCAAGCCTTGTCGGCCTCCACGAGCCCAACGCCGGCAGGGCCGCCCTGCCAGGAGAGCAGCACGGCGCGCCGGCCAGGATCGACGCCGCCGCCGAGCAGCAGCTTGGCCAATGGCGTCGAGGCGCCGAACAGCGCCGCCGACGCTAGCGCCATCGGCGCGCCAGGCCAGGAGACGGACGATTTCATGGGTGTACGCTCAAGCTGGACAGGGACCGGCCACAGCCTAGCACCGGATCGTCGGCGGCGGCGTTCAAGGTTGCGGACGATAGACCAGGAGGGCGGCGTCCGCCCCGCGCGCGGCCACGAACAGCCGGTCAAGCTCGGGCGCGTAAAGACCGGTCCGCGCGCCGCCCCGGGTGTCGATCCGCCAGGACCGCTCAGGATGGCTCAGCTCGACGATATCGACCGCACCCGCGCCGCAGGTCACATAGACGCGGTGGCGAGCCTCATCGAAGAAGACGTCGTCGGCGTCGCCGCAGGTCGCCCTATCGAGAATCGTCGCGCCAGTGGCCGCGTCGATGAGCTGGAGCCGCGCCGGGAAGCGATAGACCACGGCCAGCTTTGATTCCGTGGCGTCCAAGGCCATGGGGAAGTTGAAGCCGTGGGCCGCCGGCCAGGTGGCGGTGACCTTTCCTCTCGCCAGGTCCCCGACCACGATCCTCTGTGCGTCCGGCAGGTTGACGAACACCGTGTGGCCCTTGATCCGGAAGCTTTCGGGGTGTGCGGGCAGCGGAAGGGTCGCGACCACCTTGCGGCTGGCCGGATCGATCATCGCCAGCGCGCCCGCGCCGTAGCCGACGACGATCCGCCCCGAGGCGTCCACGCGCAGGTTGTCGGCGTCGCCGCCGACCTCCATCACGCCGTCAGGCTTCAGGTCGGCGGCGCGGTAGAAGCGCACCGACCCGTCTCCGCCGCTGGCCACCGCCAGTTCGTCCTGTGCCGGTAGATAGGCAAGGCCCTGCGGCTCCTTCAGGCCTGTGATCCGCCCCAGCGAGGCGCCGCTGGCGAGGTCGATCGCCTCGACCGAGCCATTGCCCAACTCGGCGACGAAGATGCGCCGATGCGGCAGGTCGATCGCCAGATGGTCGATGCGGCCGCGGACATCCTTCAACGGGATCGCCCGCTCCAGCACCAGCGGCGCGTCGCGCCCGCCCGGGGCGGGTTGCGCCTGGCAGGCCGTGGCGGACGCCAGGGCGAAGAGCATCGCGAAGCGCTTCCGGAGGACGATCATTGGGGCTCCGCCTTGAGGGATTTGGAGCCTAACCGCCGCACGGGTCTGTTCAACCCCGCCAGACGTTAGTTGTCCGTGGTCGCGAGTTGTCCGTGGTCGCGCCTCCAGCGGCGCCCGGCCGAAGATGGCTCGCCATCCAAGACCCGCTTCTAACCCGCCCTTCCCGGGGGATAGAGTGCGCATGATAGACGGAGCCTTTCCCAGCGCAGGGCGGTTAATCCCCCCGGCACAGAGGGCCTAACGCCCTCGCGAGGCCTTTTCGTCCAGGCCCGAGCGGCCTTCGCGGCGCTCGAGTTCGGAGGCGACCTCCTCGAGGGAGACGCCGGAGGCGGCGAGGAGGGCGAGGAAATGGTAGAGGAGGTCGGCGCTCTCGGCGATGAAGGCGGCGGTATCCTCGGTGGCGGCGGCCAGGGCGGTCTCGACCGCCTCCTCGGCCATCTTCTTGGCCGCCAGGCGCCGGTCGGCGAGGAGGCGCGCCGACCAGGACTGGGCGGGGTCGGCGCCGCGGCGCGACTCGATGACCGCGGCCAGCCGGTCCACGACCTCGGCGAAACGGCTCACGCGACCTCCTCCCATGCTGGCCGGACCGGCTCGCCCGCGGCGGCCAGGGCCGCCTTGACCTCGGCGACGGAGACCAGGCCGAAATGGAAGATCGAGGCGGCGAGCACCGCGTCCGCACCGGCCTTCACCGCGGCCACCATATCCTGCGCGCCCCCCGCTCCGCCGCTGGCGATGACCGGCACCGGCGCCGCGGCGCTGACGGCGTGGACGAGCTCGAGGTCGTAACCGGACTTGGCGCCGTCGCGGTCCATCGAGGTGAGGAGGATCTCGCCGGCGCCTTTCTCCACCGCGCGGGCCGCGTAGTCGCAGGCGTCCAGGCCCGTGGCTTTGCGCCCCCCATAGGTGAAGATCTCCCAGCGACCCTCGCCGACGCGCCGCGCATCGACGGCGGCGACCACGGCCTGGGAGCCGAAGGCGTCGGCCATGGCGCTGATCAGGTCGGGGTTCTCCACCGCGGCGGTATTGACGCTGACCTTGTCGGCGCCGGCGCGCAGCAACCGGCGCGCGTCCTCCACCGTACGCACCCCGCCGCCGACCGACAGCGGCATGAAACAGACCTCCGCCGTGCGGGCGATGACGTCGAGGATGGCGCCTCGCCCCTCGTGGCTGGCGGTGATGTCGAGGAACATCAGCTCGTCCGCGCCGGCGGCGTCGTAGCTGCGCGCCTGTTCCACCGGATCGCCGGCATCCCGCAGGTCGACGAACTGCACGCCCTTCACCACCCGGCCGTCCTTGACGTCCAGGCAGGGAATGACACGGACCTTGAGCATCAGGCGGCCGCCGCCAGGGCTTCCACCGGGGTGATCGATCCGGTGTAGAGGGCGCGCCCCAGCACGGCGCCGGCGATCGGCGTTCCAGGCCGCTCGACGAGGCGCTCGATGTCCTTCACCGAGGCGAGGCCCCCCGCGGCGATCACCGGGATGGCGACCGCGTCGGCCAGGGCGCCGAACACCTCGACGTTGAAGCCCATCAGGGCGCCGTCGCGGTCGATGTCCGTGACGATGAGGGAGCAGACGCCCGCGTCCTCGAAGCGCTTGGCCACGGTCACGGCGTCCATGCCGGTGTCTTGCGTCCAGCCCTCCACGGCGACCTTGCCGCCGCGCACGTCGACGCTGACCGCCACCTGCTCGGGCCAGTGACGGGCGGCGGTCTTGACCAGGCCCGGATCGCGCACGGCCGCGGTGCCGAGGATGACGCGGGAGACGCCGTGGTCGATCCAACGCTCCACGTCGGCGAGGCTGCGGATGCCGCCGCCCAGCTGCACCGGAATGCTGACCGCCTTGAGGATGGCCTCGACCGCTTCGCCGTTGACCACCTGGCCTTCGACCGAGCCGTTCAGATCGACCACGTGCAGCCAGCGGAAGCCGGCGGCGGCCCAGGCCTCGGCCTGGTGCGCGGGATTGGTGTTGAAGACGGTGGCGGTCGCAAGGTCCCCACGCAGGACGCGCACGCACTGCCCGTCCTTGAGGTCGATCGCGGGGTACAGGATCATGGCCGCCATTCCAGAAAGTTGCGCAGGAGCCGCGCGCCTGCGCCCTGGGACTTCTCGGGGTGGAACTGTACGCCCGAGAGGTTGCCCGAGGTCACGGCCGAAACGAAAAGCCCGCCATGATCGGTCCACCCCGCCGCCACGCCCTCATCCTTTGGGAAGATGGCGTAGGCGTGGGTGAAGTACATGTGGTCGCCGCTGGCCAGGCCGTTGAAGAGGGGCCCGTGGGGGCGCACGATGCTGTTCCAGCCCATGTGCGGCAGCTTGAGGGCGTCCCCCGCCGGCGTCAGCCGGCGGACCTCTCCGGCGATCCACCCGAGGCCCGGCGTGAGGCCGAACTCGCGCCCCTCATCGGCCATCAGCTGCAGGCCCACGCAGATGCCCAGGAATGGCGCGCCGCGGCGACGCACCGCCGCCTCCATCGCCTCGATGACGCCGGGTCGGGCGCGAAGGGCGTCCATGCACGCGGCGAATGCCCCCACGCCCGGGAGCACGACGGCGTCGGCGCGGGAAATGGCCTCGGGGTCGTCAGTGGCCTCGACCGTTGCGCCGCCCACGGCGTCGGCCGCCCTGCGCAGGGCCTTGAAGGCGGACGGCAGGTTGCCGGAGCCGTAGTCGACGAGCGCGACGGAGCGCATGGCTAGAGCTATCCCTCCCCTTCTGGGGAGAGATAAGGGTCGCGAGCCGTCGAGGGATTCAAAGCACGCCTTTGGTCGAGGGGGCGGCGCCGGCGGTCTTGGGGTCGAGCTCCACCGCCGCGCGCAAGGCGCGGGCGAGGGCCTTGAAGCCGCTCTCGGCGATATGGTGGGAGTTCTCGCCGTAAAGGGTCTCCAGGTGCACGCAGGCGCCCGCGTTCATCGCAAAGGCGTGGTGGAATTCCTTGAACAGCTCGGTGTCCATCTCGCCGATCTTCGGCCGGCCGAAGGTCACTTTCCAGATGAGGTAGGGCCGATTGGAGAGGTCCACCGCGCAGCGGGTGAGGGTCTCGTCCATCGGCACATAGGCGTGGCCAAAGCGCCGGACACCCTTGAAGCCGTCCAGCGCCTCATTGAACGCCTGGCCAAGGACGATGCCGGTGTCCTCCACAGAATGGTGCATGTCGATGTGCAGGTCGCCGCGGGTCTGGATCTCCAGGTCGAAGCCGCCGTGGCGGGCGAAGCTCTCGAGCATGTGGTCGAAGAAGCCGATGCCGGTGGAGACGGCCGCGCGGCCGGTCCCATCGAGGTCCAGGCGCACCCGGACCTGCGTCTCCTTGGTGTCGCGGGCGATGTCGGCCGTGCGGCTCATGCCATCACCAGCCCCGCGCGCGCGGCGCGTTCCTTCATCGAAGCCTCCGGTCTTGGACCGAAATGGGAAATGACCTCGGCCGCCGCCAGCGAGCCCAGGCGGCCGCACTCGGCCAGGGGGCGGCCGGCGGCGAGACCGGCGAGCACGCCGGCGGCATACTGGTCTCCCGCCCCGGTGGTGTCGACCACGGCGTCGACCGGCTCGGCGGCGATCGGGACCACCGCGTCGCGGGTGATCAGGGCCGAGCCCTTCGCCCCATGGGTGACGGCGGCGATCTCCACCCGCCCGCGGATGGCGTCCTGGGCGACGCGGATGTCGGCGGTCTCGAACAGGGCGCAGATCTCCGACTCGTTGGCGAAGACAATGTCGACCTGGCTCTCGATGAAGCCGAGCAGGGCGTGGCGGTGGCGCTCCACTACGAAGGCGTCGGAGAGGGTGAGCGCGATGCGCCGGCCGTTGGCGCGCGCTAGGCCGGCCGCCTTGGCGAAAGCCTCGCGCGCCGCCGGCGGATCGAACAGATAGCCCTCGAGATAGAGGATGGCGGCGGACTCGACGATCGCCGCGTCGACGTCGGCGGGACCGAATTCCACGCAGGCGCCCAGATAGGTGCACATCGTCCTTTGGCCGTCGGGGGTGACATTGACCAGGCAGCGGGCGGTGGACGGGCCGCCGGCCAGCGGCGCGGTGGCGTAGTGCGCGCCGATGGCGCGGATGTCGTGGGCGAAGATGCGACCGAGCGCGTCGTCGGCGACCTTGCCCATGTAGGCGGCGCGCGCGCCCAGTCCCGCGGCGCCGGCCAGAGTGTTGGCCGCCGAGCCGCCGGAGGCTTCGACGCCCGGGGCCATGCGCTCGTAGAGCTGCGCCGCGCGCGCCTCGTCCACCAGGGTCATCGATCCGGGCGGGAGGTCCTCGGCCTGAAGGAAGGCGGGGTCGGCGGTGGCGATGACGTCGACGATGGCGTTGCCGATCGCGGCGATGTCGAGGGCGGCGGTCATCCCAAATCCATGCTCGTGGCGTGACGGGCGGACCTACACCAAGCCTCGCGACGTGACGAGACCGCGTACTCGACCTGCGCGAAGCGGCGCGTAAACTGTTCAAACAGGTACCAATATGTAACGATGCCGTAATGAGGAAGGGCTGCCGGCCGGCAAGCCGGGCGAAAGGCAGTCTCACGAGAGGGACCCATGGCCGATAAACCGATGGTCGCGACCAACCTGATCCATGAACTCGCCGGGGCGAAGCCGTGTCCGCGGGCGCTGGTCGACAAGCTGACCGCTGGCCAGCTGGCCGCCCTGCATGCGTTCAAGCATGAGGTCGCCGCCGCAGGCTTCCGGCTGTACAAGGACGTTCCCCCCGCGGAGGCCGACGCCGTCGTGCGCCACTTCCTGAGCGCGATGCTGGATAAGCGCTAGGCGGCGGGGCCGGTCGGCGTCGCCGCGCGCCGCACGGACGCTCGCACGAGAGGACCGGCGATGACGGCTCGGATCCCGGCCGACGCCAACGCGCTCGCCGAGGCGGCGAGCGCCTCGCCCTTCGGAAGCGAGCTGTCGGCGCAGCGGCGCCAGATCAGCGTGCTGTTCTGCGATCTCGCGGGTTCGACGGAGCTGTCGGCGCGCCTCGACCCGGAGGAGATGCGGGACCTGATCGCCGCCTACCACGGCGCCTGCGCCACCCAGATCGAGGCCGCGGGCGGTTTCCTCGCCAAATACCTCGGCGACGGCGTGCTGGCTTATTTCGGCTATCCCTCGGCCCATGAAGATGACGCGGAGCGCGCTATCCGGGCGGGGCTGGCCGCCGTCGACGCGGTTTCCCGCCTCCGGCCGGCCTCCGGCGAGCCCCTGGCGGCCCGGGTCGGCGTCGCCACCGGCGTGGTGGTGGTGGGGGACCTGATCGGCGCGGGTTGGTCGCAGGAGCGGTCGGTCGTCGGCGAGACACCCAATCTGGCCGCGCGCCTGCAGGCGCTCGCGCCGCCCGGCGGGGTGGTGGCGGCCGAAGCGACCCGGCGCTTGGCCGCCGGAGCCTTTGAGTACCGCGACCTGGGACCGGTGGCGCTCAAGGGCCTGACCCTGCACGACCCGGTCTGGGAGGTGGTCGGCGAGAAGGCGCTGGCCGATCGGTTCATGGCGCGCCGCCAGAGCCCGCCGGCGGAGCTGGTGGGCCGCCAGGCGGAGCTCGACCTCATCCTGGACCTCTGGCGGCGGCGGGCCGACGGGAACGCCCAGGTCGTGGGCATCCTCGGCGAGCCTGGGATCGGCAAGTCCCGCCTGCTGTACGAGGTGCGCCGGCGGATCGCCCGCGAACCGCACGTGTGGATCGAGGGCGGCGGATCGCCGGTGTTCGCCAACACCCCGTTCCATGCGATCTGCCAGATGGTTCTGAGGCTGCTGGCCCGGCGGGGCCAGAGCCGGCCCGAACAGCTGGGCCAGGCGCTGGAGCGCGCCTTGAGCGCCGTGGAGATGGACGTTCCGACGACCCTGCCGGTGGTCGGAAGCCTGATCGACGCGCCCGTCGCGGACGCGGCCTTCCAGGCGCTGGATCCGGAACTGAGGCGGGCGCGGCTGATCTCGGCGCTGACCGAATGGCTGCTGAAGACGTCCCGGCGATGGCCGACGGTGGTCGCGGTCGAGGACCTGCAGTGGATCGACCCTTCGAGCCTGGAGCTGCTGACGCGGCTCATCGAACAGGGCGCGGGGAGCGGGCTGTTCCTGCTCTACACCGCACGGACGGCCTCCGCTGCGCCGTGGCCGCTCGGCGCGGGTCACCGGCAGGTCGTGCTCGACCGTCTTCAGGCGCCGGAGCTTCGGCGCCTGGTCCTCGGCGCCAACGAGACGCTGGCCGCACCTATGGTGGACGCGGTGATCGCGCGCGCCGGCGGGGTGCCGCTGTTCGCCGAGGAACTGGCCCGGCTGTTCGCCGAGCGCGACGCCACGGAGGCGGACCGGGCGATCCCGTCGCAGCTCTCGGACCTGCTGATGGAGCGTCTCGACCGTCTGGGAGACGCCAAACCGGTGGCGCAGATCGCCGCGGTCCTCGGCCGGCGCGTCTCGCCGCCGCTGGTCGCGGCGGTGAGCGGCCTGGCCGTCAGCGAGGTCGAGCGTGAGCTGGATCGGCTCGCGCGCGGGGACATCCTGGTCCGCGCGGCGGACACCCCCGAGCCCGCCTACGCCTTCCGCCACGCCCTGGTGCAGGACGCGGCCTACGAGGCCCTGCTGAAGAGCCAGAGGCGGGACATCCACCACCGCGCGGCCGTGGCGCTCGCAGAGCGGTTCCCGGAGGAGGCCCTGGCGCACCCGGAGGTGATGGCCCAGCACTGGTCGGCGGCGGGAGACCCGGACCGCGCCCTGGCCGCCTGGCGCGCGGCGGGTCATTCGGCCCAGGCGCGGCGGGCCTTCAAGGAGGCGGAGACCGCCTACGTGACGGCGCTCGGGATCCTGAAGTCCCGCCCCGCGTCGGCTGAACGCGACGGCCGGGAATTGGCCCTGCAGAGCTCGCTGGCCGGAGTCCTGCAGATCACCCGCGGCTATTCGGCTCCCCAAACCGTCCATGCAGCGGGCCGCGCCCGCGAGCTGGCGGAGGCGGGGGGAGATCTTCGCCGACAGGTGCAGTTGGCGAGCGCGCAATGGGGCGCCCTCTCGACCGCCGGTCGACACCTGTCGGCGACGCGCAAGGCCGACCAGGTGCTGGAGCTGGCGCGCATGGACGGCGCTCCCGAAGCGCTGGGCCACGCCCACATGGTGCAGCTCACCTCGCGCTTTCGCGTCGGCGATCTCATCGGCGCCGAGGACTTCTTCCGCCAGGCCGAGCACTATTTCCGCCTGTCGCGCCTGGTTCGCCGACCCGGCTTCAGCGCCCAGGCCTTCGGCAACGCCGCCCAGGTCGCCTGGCTGCTCGGACGTCCGGACGACGCCCAGGCGCGGATGCGCGAGGCGCTGGCGCTCAGCCGCGGCGTCGGCAATCCCTTCGACGAGGCGTTCGCGCTGTTCATGGATTCCATGCTGCAGGTGATCATGGGACGCCACGGCCAAGCCGCCGCCGCGGCGCGCGCCTCGCTCGACCTGTCGGACGCGCATGGCTTTCGCCAGTTCGCCAATGTCGCCCGCGTCACCTACGGCCGGGGGTTGGCGGGATCGGGACAGCCGCTCGAGGGGCTCGGCTGGATGGAAGAGGGCCTGCGCCTGAGGGCGGAGGCGCAGGAGCGGTCGGGCGAGCCGCTGTTCCGCTGCTGGCTGGCCGAGACCCGCCACGGCCTCGGCGATGAGGACGGCGCCCTGGACTGCGTCGAGGCGGCGCTGCGCGCCAATCCCCAGGAGCTCGCCTTCCGCCCGGCGATCCTGCAGCTGCACGGCGATCTTCGACTGGCCCGCGGGGACACCGAGGCGGCCGAGGCCGACTATCTCGAAGCGATGGCCCTGGCGCGGACGATGCGCGCCAAGGTGTTCTACGACGCGGCCGTCGAACGGCTGGAGACCCTGGCGCGTGCGCCGGCGGAGGTCAGCTGAGCGGGCGGATGCGCACCGCCTCGCCCGAGTTCACCTCGTCGGCGGGCGAGTTCCCCGGCTCCATACGGGCCCCGGTGGAGATCATCCAGAACCGGTCGGGATCGACGTGGATGATATCGAAGGAGCCGACCTCGGTCTCATCGGTGGTGACGAAGGTGAGCTGGGACGAACCCCAGGTCCCGCTGTTGGAATAGGTCCCCGTGACGTCGAGGTCCCGGTGCTTGAGCGCCTGTCCGGCGCCGGTCAGCGGCGTGAGAGTGGCGGTCTGCCTGCCTTTGATCGTGCCATCCGGGTTGAGGGTCAGGACACCCATGCCCACCAGGTAGCAAGGCGTGTTCTCGAAGATGCTGAAGCCGCTGAACCGATAGGCCCAGTCGCCGCAGAGCGAGGCGGGTGTCATGGCGTTTTTCCTGGTGGCTGGTGCGAGCGGGACGCGCGCGTCATCGGAGGACCGCGCGGGCGAGTTCGGCGAGAACCAGGATCGCGAACGCCGCGGCCGCGGCGTTCATGGCCTGGCGCAGATGGATGAACTTGACCCGGCAGACGCCGGCCAGGACGTGGAGATGGCGTAGCTTGTTGTCGTGCTCGAGCGCGACATCCAGGCCGTGCATCTCATCGAGGAAAGGCCCAAGCGGCTGGCGGTAGACCCTCGCGCCCCAGAAGATGTAGTCGTCGTCCGCCTGAAGCGGCCGGACGCGAGGCGTGATCGCCGCCAGGGCGAAGGCGCAGGTGATGAAGAAACCGATGGCGGCGGCCGCGAAAGCCCAGGGCTCGACCATGGCGGACCGCGCGGCCCCGGCGCGCAGCGCGCCGGCTCGCCCGGCCATGTCGATGCAGTAGACGACCATCGCTCCGGAAAAGGCGAGCAGGATGCCGAGCTTGGCGTCGCAGAGGATGATGTTGTCCTGCAGGACGGCACGCTCGAAATCCGCGAACCGCTCGTGCAGGAAGGCCGCCTCGACACGCGAGAAACGGTCCGCCGCGGCGGGGTCGCCGCCATGGGCGGAGGGACCTTCCCCGTCGGGACTCCCCGGCCCGCCCGCCATGTCCTCGCGGTCCCCGTGCGCCGAGCTCGCCAAGGTCATGACGCCGGACGCATGGATCGACTGTGGCCCATCGCCTCCCGCTTCCGTCCGTCAGGAAGCTATTCACCCCGCTTTTGTACGTTAACGCAAGGTCTTGTCGCGACTGAACCCAGCGCGCTGGCTCAGGCGCCCAGGAACAGCTCCCGCGAGGGGCACAGGTCGGCCACGAGGCAGTCGCCGCATTTGGGCTTGCGGGCGACGCAGACATAGCGGCCGTGCAGGATCAGCCAGTGGTGGGCGCGGGTGAGGCGGTCCTTGGGGACCACGGCCATCAGGTCCTGCTCGACCTTGGCGGGCGTCTCCGCGGTGGTGAGGCCAAGGCGCCGGGCGACGCGGAAGACGTGGGTGTCCACGGCGATCGCCGACTCGATGCGCAGCTCGTTGAGCACCACGCTGGCGGTCTTGCGGCCCACGCCCGGAAGGGCCTCCAGCGCTTCGCGCACGCGAGGAACCTCGCCGCCGTACTGATCCACGAGGATGCGCGAAAGCGCGATGACGTTCTTGGCCTTGGTGTTGAAGAGGCCGATCGAGGCGATGTGGCGCGCAAGGCCCGCCTCGCCCAGCTCGAGCATCTTCTGCGGGGTGTCGGCGAGGGCGAAGAGCGTCTTCGTGGCCTTGTTCACCGACACGTCCGTCGCCTGGGCTGACAGGGCGACGGCCACCAGCAGGGTGTAGGGGGTGGCGTAGTCGAGTTCGGTGCGCGGCTCGGGGCAGGCGGCGGCGAAGCGATCGAAGATTTCGGCGATGCGGGCGCGCTCGCGCGGGAGGACCCTGCGCTTGGGGGAGGAGGGCTTGGCCATAGGCGTGGGACAATGGCGCGCGCCGCCGGCATAGCCAAGCCGTACGGCGCGCCGTCGTGTTTCGCGATCGTGTCCGAAACAACTTCGTTCTATGCAATCCTGCGGTGACGTGACGGGCCGTCCTCGGGGATCGGTTCGCGAAGCGTGGCCACGGCCTTAAGAGGGCGACATGGACGCCCCTCTGTTCATGGATGCGGTCATCTCGCCCCATCGCGCCCTGTCGAGCCGGGGCCTGGCGATCCTGCTGGCGATCCTGATCGGCCTCGACGCGGTGTTCGGCGTGGTGTTCGCCCTGATGGGCGCGGGGCTGGTGGTCGCCTTCATGGCCCTGGTAGCCATCGCCCTGGCCTTCGCGTTCGTCGCCAACAACCGGCGCGCACGCGACCTCGAGCGGGTGCAGGTCAGCCCCGTGGAGGTGCGGGTGATCCGGCGGGTGCGCGCCGCCGAGATGGTCGTGTGGTCCTCGCCCACCGCCTTCACCCGCGTCGAGCTGCTCGACGGCGAGGCGAGCGCCGGAGAGCTGCGCCTTCGCTTGCGCGAGCGCCAGGTGGAGGTTGCGCACGCCCTCAGCCGGCCCGAGCGCCTCGCCTTCGCCGAGGCCCTCGAAAAGGCGATCCATCGGGCGCAGGTCGCCGCCGGCTGGTGAGCGAGCTCCTTAGCCCGCCACGCCTGGTGGCCGGCTGACGGAGCGGAACGTCGCATTGGCGCGGGCGCACAGACGCTCGTCGGAATGGACGGTGGCCGTGCAGAAGGCGAGGCTCCGTCCGGCCTTCAGCACCATCGGGCGGATCTCCAGCCATTCGCCCTGCACGGCCGTGGCGATGAAATCCACGGAGAGGCCCACCGTCACCAGGCTGGCTCCGGCTTCGAGCTGCAGCCCGCAGCTCAGGCCCATGGCGTTATCGGCCAGGGCGGCGATGAGGCCGCCGTGGACGAAGCCGCGGGAATTGGCGTGGGCCGGCCCCGCGCGCAGGCCGATCTGGACCGCATCGGCCGTCCGACGCGAATAGATCGGCTCCCACGGCGCGGTCAGGCCGCTGGTTTTGAAATGGGGGGCGAATCCCGCCGGTGCGTCGTCGCTCATCCAAGCGCCTCGCATGTTCCTGATGCGCGACAAGCATGCCGGTTCGATGTAGACCAGTCCACATAGAATCGTCGCGAGGCTTTGCAGATGCCCGCCCAGCCCCGTCACCGCGAAGCAATGGTCGAAAGCGCCGTGCGGCTGTTCCGCCGCCAGGGCTACGCCGCCACCGGCCTGGCGGAGATCCTCTCCGACAGCGGCGCGCCCAAGGGCTCGCTCTACCACTACTTTCCCGGTGGCAAGGCGGCGATCGGGGCGGAGGCGGTGCGGCTGGCGGGCCAGCGGGTGGCGACGAGCCTGCAGGAGCTTGCGGCGGTCTCCTCAGGGCCTGGGGATCTGCTTGTGCGCTATCTCGCACTCCTGATGTGGTGGATGCGCCAGTCCGGTTATCGAGACGGCTGTCCTATCGCCACCACCCTGCTCGAGACCGCACCCGACCAGGGAGAGATCCGCGACGCCGGCGCGGCGGCGTTCGCGGCCTGGGCCGGGATCATCGAGGCCGCCGCGCGTGAGGGCGGCGTCGCGCCCGAAAGGGCCGCGCGCCTCTCCCGCTTCGCCATCGCCGCGATCGAGGGGGCGCTGGTGCAGTGCCGCGTCGCCGGAGGCGATCGGCCGCTGATGGAGGCGGCAATGGAGCTGAGCATCCTGTTCGACGGCGCGCGATCCTGAGGCGGCGAGACGTGGGTTGCGCCGGCGAGGGGCGGCTGGTCAGGTTCAGGCGATGAAAGCCCTCGACTACGCCATGCCCTACGCGTCCGCGCGCTCACCGGTGTTCGGTCGCGCAGCCGTCGCGACATCGCAGCCGCTCGCCTCGGCGGCGGGGATCGAGATGCTGCTGGCCGGCGGAAACGCGGTCGACGCTGCGGTGGCGGCGGCCATGACCCTGACGGTGGTCGAACCCACGGGATGCGGGCTGGGATCGGACGCCTTCGCCATCGTCTGGGACGGCGCGCGCCTGCACGGGCTGGACGCATCGGGCCGCTCGCCCGCGGCGTTGACGCCGGAGCGCTTCGCCGGCCGCACGCGCATGCCGACGCGGGGCTGGGACGCCGTGACGGTTCCGGGAGCTGTCTCTGGCTGGGCGGCGCTGAGCCAGCGGTTCGGTCGTCTGCCATTCGAGCGGCTGGCGGCGCCGGCGATCCGCCACGCGCGCGAGGGTTTCGCGGTGACGCCGATCATCGCCGACCTGTGGGCGCGGGTCGCGCCGATCCTCAAGGACCAGCCGGGTTTTGCGGAGGTGTTCATGCCCGGCGGCCGCGCGCCGGCGGCCGGCGAGATCTTCCGCTCCGAGGCGCATGCGCGGAGTCTGGAGGAGGTCGCCGCCACGCGCGGCGAGGCCTTCTATCGGGGGCGCCTGGCGGAGGCGATCGCCGCCCGGGCGAAGCAGGACGGCGGGGCCCTGTCGCTAGAGGACCTCGGCGCCCACCAGGCCGAGTGGGTCGAACCGCTGTCGCAGGCGTTCGCCGGCCATGTGGTGCACGAACTGCCGCCGGCCGGCCAGGGCGTGGCCACGTTGATGGCGTTGGGGATGCTGGGGACGCTGGGGTCGATTTCCGGGGAGCCGGACGATCCCTGGTACGGGCATCTGGTAATTGAGGCGACCAAGCTGGCGCTGGCCGACCTCTACGCCCACGTGGGCGACCGCGACGCGATGACGGTGCGGCCGAAGGACCTTCTCGACCCGGCCTATCTGGCGGCGCGCGCCGAGTTGATCGATTCATCGCAGGCGGGCGACCCGGGGCGTGGCGCTCCCCAGCCCGGCGGCACCGTCTGCCTCTCCACGGCGGATGCCGAGGGGATGATGGTCTCCTTCATCCAGTCCAACTACTTGCACTTCGGCTCGGGCGTGGTCGTACCGGGAACCGGGATCAGCCTGCAGAACCGCGGGGCGGGCTTCGTGCTGGCGCCGGGACACCCCAATGCAGTGGGGCCGCGCAAGCGGCCGTTCCACACCATCATCCCCGGCTTCGTCACCGACGCCGATGGCGCGCCGCGCATGGCGTTTGGCCTGATGGGCGGGCCGATGCAGGCGCAGGGCCACGTGCAGATGGCGCTGCGCATCCTCGCAGGGGGCCAGAACCCGCAGGCGGCGGCCGATGCGCCACGCTGGCGCCTGACCGGGGGCCTTGGCCTGGCTGTCGAGCCCGAGATGGACGAGCGCGCGGTCGAGACCCTGCGCAGCCTGGGCCACGAGGTGACGCTGGAAAGCGACAAGGAAGCCCTCAACTTCGGCGGCGCGCAGATCGTGCTGCGGACCGAGGGCGGCTACGTCGCGGGGTCGGATCCGCGGAAGGACGGCCTCGCCATCGGGCTATGAGGCGCCCTGCTCCGGACCGCCGGCGGCTACAGGATGAACCGCGAAAGGTCGGCGTTGGAGGCGAGGTCGGCGATGCGGTCGCGGACGTAGGCGGCGTCGATGACGATGGTCTCGCCGGAGCGGTCGGGGGCGGTGAAGCTGATCTCCTCGATCACCTTCTCCATCACCGTCTGCAGGCGGCGCGCGCCGATGTTCTCCACTGAGCCATTCACGGCTTGGGCGGCGTCGGCCAGGGCGTCGATCGCCTCGTCGGTGAAGGTGATCTGCAGGCCCTCGGTCGCCAGCAGGGCCTGCTGCTGGCGCACCAGGTTGGCCTCGGGCTCGGTGAGAATGCGGCGCAGGTCGTCGCGGCTGAGCGCCTTGAGCTCCACGCGAATCGGCAGGCGGCCCTGCAGCTCGGGCAGCAGGTCCGAGGGCTTGGCGACGTGGAAGGCGCCCGAGGCGATGAAGAGCACGTGGTCGGTCTTGGCCGGGCCGTGCTTGGTGGAGACCGTGGTCCCCTCGATCAGGGGCAGCAGGTCGCGCTGGACGCCTTCGCGCGAGACGTCCGCGCCGGCGCGCTCGCTGCGGGAGGCGACCTTGTCGATCTCGTCGATGAAGACGATGCCGGAGGTCTCCGCCAGGGCGATCGCCTCCTGGGCGAGGGATTCCTGGTCGATCAGCTTGTCGCCTTCCTCGGCGATCAGGGGCGCCCAGGCGGCGGCCACCGCTGTACGGTGGGGCTTGCCGCGCGAGCCGAAGGCCTTGCCCATCATCTCGCCGATGTTGAGCATGCCCACCGAGGCGCCCGGCTGGCCGGGGATCTCGAAATTGGCGAACGGCGAGGCGGTGTCGGCGAGGGTGACCTCGATCTCCTTGTCGTCCAGGTCGCCGGCGCGCAGGCGCTTGCGGAACGACTCGCGCGTGGCGGCCGAGGCGCCGGGCCCCACCAGGGCGTCGAGGATGCGGCCCTCGGCGGCGGTCTCGGCGCGGGCTTTGACGCCGGCGCGACGGCGCTCGCGCACCATGCCCATGGCCACTTCCACCAGGTCGCGCATGATCTGGTCCACGTCGCGGCCGACATAGCCGACCTCGGTGAACTTGGTGGCCTCCACCTTCAGGAAGGGAGCCTGGGCGAGGCGCGCCAGGCGCCGGGCGATCTCGGTCTTGCCCACGCCGGTGGGCCCGATCATCAGGATGTTCCTGGGCGTGACCTCGTCGCGCAGGTCCTCCGGGACCCGCTGGCGGCGCCACCGGTTGCGCAGGGCCACGGCGACGGCGCGCTTGGCCTCGCCCTGGCCGACGACGAAACGATCGAGTTCGGAGACGATCTCGCGGGGGGTAAACTCGTCCATCAGGGGCCGATCTTCTCCAGGGTCAGCTCCCCGTTGGTGTAGACGCAGATGTCCGCGGCGATCGCCATCGCCCGGCGGGCGATCGTCTCGGCGTCGAGGTCGAAATCCATCAGCGCGCGGGCGGCGGCGAGGGCGTAGGCGCCTCCCGAGCCGATCGCCGCCACGCCCCGCTCGGGCTCCAGCACGTCGCCGACGCCCGAGAGGGTGAAGATGGTCTGGGCGTCGGCGGCGATGAGCATGGCCTCGAGGCGGCGCAGATAGCGGTCGGTGCGCCAGTCCTTGGCGAGGTCGACGCAAGCGCGGGCGAGTTGGTCGGGATACTGCTCGAGCTTGGTCTCCAGACGTTCAAGCAGGGTGAAGGCGTCCGCGGTCGCCCCGGCGAAGCCGGCGATCACCTTGCCGCCGGCGAGGCGGCGCACCTTGCGCGCGTTGCCCTTGACGATGGTCTGGCCCATGGAAACCTGGCCGTCTCCGGCGACCACCGTCGCCCCGCCCTTGTGGACGGCGAGGATGGTGGTGCCATGCCAGTGGGGAAAGGCGCTCGGTTCGCTCATGACCCGGCGCGATGTGGCGGCGGGGGAAGGCGCGGTCAAGGCATAGGCGGTTTGGGCGGATGAGCTTTTCCGACGAAGAGGTCGAGCGCTATGCGCGCCACCTGGTGCTGCGCGAGATCGGCGGACCGGGCCAGCAGGCCCTCAAGGCCGCGCGCGTTCTGATCGTGGGCGCCGGCGGACTCGGCGCGCCGGCGGCCCTCTACCTCGCCGCCGCCGGGGTGGGCTTGCTGGGCCTGGCCGACCCCGACATCGTCAGCCTTTCGAACCTGCAGCGGCAGGTGCTGTTCGGCGTGGAAGATCTCGACAAGCCGAAGGTCGAGGTCGCCGCGCGCCGCCTGGCGATGCTCAACCCGAACGTCCGGGTCGAGCCGATCGCGAAATGGGTGGACCAGTCCAACGCCCGCGAACTGGTGCGGGGGTATGACCTGGTGCTCGACGGCACGGACGACTTCGCCACCCGCTTCGCGGTGAATGCGGCCTGCGTGGCGGAGGGCAAGATCCTGGTGAGCGGGGCTATCGGGCGCTGGACGGGCCAGGTGGGCGTGTTCCCGGGGCGGCCCTGCTACCAGTGCCTCGTGCCGGAAACCCCGCCGGACGCGGAGACATGCTCGGCGGTGGGCGTGGTGGGCGCCCTGGGCGGGGTGATCGGTTCGATGATGGCTCTGGAGGCGGTGAAGGTGGTCGCCCGCGCGGGCGAGCCTCTCGCCGGCCGGCTGATGGTCTACGACGCCCTGGCGGGAGACTCGCGGACGGTGCGACTGCCCGCCGATCCCGCCTGTCCGGTGTGCGGCGCCGGCGGATGAGCGCGCCGGAGGACGAGCCCTGGAGCGAGGCCCGCGCACGGCTGCGCCTGGCGCGGCTGGCCCTTGCCCTGCCGGTCGCGGTGGAGGCGCCGCAGTTCCTGCCCAGCTATTCAAATGACGCCTGGCGCCTGGGCGAAACGATCCTGCGGGTGTGCTGGCGTGGGGACCGGCAGCGCTTCGTCAAGGAAGCGGCCCTCGCCGCGAGCCTGCCGCCGGAGGTGGGCTACCCCGAGCTGCTCGCCGCCGGCCAGGCGCAGGGCCTGACCTGGGCGCTCACGCGGCGGGTGGCGGGCGTGACTCTGGACAGGGTGTGGCTGGACCCTGACGCCGGTCGGGTCCGGGCGACCGTGGAGGATTACGCCCACAGGCTGCGGGCGCTGCATGGCTGGGCGCCGACAGGGGAGGCGGCCGCCGAGCTGCAATTGCATGCGGCGGCTGCGGCAAGGACCCCGGCCGAGGCCGTGGACCTGGACGTCACACCCCTGCCGATGGCCCGCGCAGCCCTGCTGGTGGCGCCCGCCAAGGCCCTGGCGTTCGTCGATGGGAGCGTGGTCGACGCCGCCTGGGCGCGGATGACGGAGCTGGCCCCGCTCGATCCATTCGCCGGGTCGCCGCACGAGCGGGTGGCCCACTGCGACGCCACCTACCCGAACATCCTCGTCGACGGTGCGAGGGTGAGCGCCCTGCTCGATTTCGAATGGGCGCGCCTGGCGCCGCCCTGGGTCGAGCTGGTCGCCTGGACGCGGCTGCTGGAGGATCTGCGTGACGAGGGCGCCGCCG
>DATBEN010000147.1:0-11906 GCA_036276055.1 Caulobacteraceae bacterium | reverse complement strand
GGCATGAAGAAGCCCCAACAGTCGAGCGCCGAGACGGCGTCTATGCCCACGCCCCACTCCCCTTGTGTGTGCGTCTGGTAGAAGGCGAGGACGAGCGGATGGACCTTGGCGACCTTCGCCAGGTAGTCGCGGTAGCTCATCCGCGACAGGGCGTCCTTCTTCTGGGCCGACGTCTGGCCGGGCATGTAGTCGACCTTGGCCGTCTGGATCCGCACGATGTCGTCCCTCGCCGCCTGCGGCAGGGGCGCACGCGCGGCGAAGTCAGGCCAGGAGCCGCCCGTCCCCGCGTAGAGGTTGGGCGCGCCCGGAACCAGGGCGTCGGTCCCGAAGGTCTCGCGATCGAAGAACACGCCGTGCGACAGCCCGAGGTTCCGATAGATCTCGTTGTGGTCGCAGGTGCGGGTCAGGCCCACGGGATCGATGCCCAGGGTCTGGATCAGGCCGCCGGCCACCGCGCTGTAGGGTCGCGGACTGTCGATCTCCAGCGTGCCCCCGTTCATCAGGTGCAGCCGGCCGCCGAGGTGGAATTCGTTGCGCTTGGCGTGGCCGCCGAAATCGTCGTGGTTATCCAGGATCAGGATCCGCGCGGACGGGCGCGCCTGGCGATAGAAGTGCGCCGCCGAGAGGCCGCTGATCCCGCCGCCCACGACGACCAGGTCATAGGTCTCGTCCAGGGTGCGTCCTGGCCCTTCCTCCGTCCAGAAGTCCCCGTCGCGCAGCCGGTGGGCGTTCTCGAACGAGCCGGGATGGCTGCCGCGCATGCCCGTGAGGATCGGCGGGTCGTAACCCGCGAGATCCTGCGGCCAGGCCGTGTCGGCGGCCTTCGCCGACAGCCCTGTCCCGAGCGCGCCCACCGCCACCGCGGCGCCTTGCAGGAAGTCTCGTCGCCGGATCGACCGGTCCATCCCGAGGGATTTGTCGTCGTCGCGTGCGCTCATCGGAGCCTCTGGAAGTCCAGGGAAATCAAAGTCGATCCCGTAAGGCGTACCAAAGCATGCCCATCACGTGGAGAGGGCCTCGCAAAGCGTCTCCTCCCGGGAAGGGCGGCGGCGCCAGGGACGCGAAACGGGCGAAGCGGTCGACGTCGCAGCAGAGGGCTTCCACCCCGAGCTTTCCCGCCAGCGTCGAGAGCAGCACGCCCTGGCCAGAATAGCCGTGGGCGAACGCGACCTCGCCGTGACGGCCCAGGTGCGGCAGGCGCGAGCGGGTGATCGAGACGAGGCCCCCCCAGGCATAGTCGATGCCCACGCCCTTCAGTTGAGGAAACACCCGCTCGACATGCGGGCGCACGAAGGCGGCGATGTCGGCAGGCGGAACTGGGGAGTAGCGCTCCCCTCCCCCGAAGATCAGGCGTCCGTCGTGGCTAAGACGATAGTAGTTCACCACGAAACGACTGTCCGAGACCGCCTGATCGTGCGCGATGATCGCCGCGGGATCGGCCAGGGGCGCGGTGGCGACCAGATAGTTGGCCACCGGCATGATCCGCCGCTCCACCGCCGGGTCGATCCGGTGCAACAGGGCATCGCCCGCCAGCATCGCCTGCTTGGCCCGCACCCGCAGGGCGCCCACGCGGACCTCGACGCCGCCCGACAACGCCTCGAGCCCCGTCGCTGGTGAATCCTCGAAGATTGTCGCCCCGGCCGCCTCGGCTGCCCGCGCCAGGCCGAGCGCATAGTTCAGCGGATGCATGTGGCCGCCCAGGCGGTCGACCAGGGCTCCGCGATAGTCGGTGGCCACCTCCGAGCGCGCCTGCGCCATGGAGAGCACGTCGACGTGTGGATAGGCCATCTCGTTCGTCAGGCACTGAGCCTCGGCCTCCATCCATCCCAGGTCGGACGGCTTGGCCGCGCCCAGGATATGGCCGGTGAGCCTGAGGTCGCAGTCGATCGAGTGGCGCGCGATCAGGTCGAGCACCAGACCCCGCGCCTCGAAAGCGAGATCGAGCAGGGCGCGCGCCCGTTCAAGTCCGAGTTTGTCGCGCAGCTCGACCGCGCCCTTGCGCAGTCCAGGGATCATCTGGCCGCCATTGCGGCCGGAGGCGCCCCACCCCACGCGGCCGCCCTCCAGGAGGATCACGGACATGCCGCGGTGGGCGGCGTGGAGAGCTGCGGAAAGCCCCGTGCAGCCGCCGCCCACCACGACAAGGTCGGCTTCCCGGTCTTCGGTCAGCAGCGGACGACGCGGCGCGGCGTTCGCCGTCGCGGCGTACAACGAAGTCGGCATCCCTAGCTGGTCGTTGAAACCCAAGCTCAGACCTTCAGAAGCAGGTGGTCCCGCTCCCACGAGCTGATGACTCCGCGCCAGGCCTCCAACTCGGCCTCCTTGATCGAGACGAAGGCCCGGAAGAAGGCCTCGCCCAGAATCTCCCGGACCGGCGCGCAGGCGGCAAGCCGCTCCATGCCCTCCTCGAGGGTCTGCGGCAGGGTTCGCTGGCGGAGGTAGGCGTTTCCGGTCTCCGGCGCCGACGGCTCCAGGCCCTGTTCGATCCCGAGCCAGCCGCAGATCAGCGCAGCGCCCATGGCGAGGTAGGGATTGGCGTCCGCGCCGGGCAGGCGGTTCTCGATCCGACGGTTCTGGCGGTCGGAGATCGGCAGGCGAAGACCGCAGGAGCGGTTGTCGCGACCCCACTGCACATTGATCGGCGCGCTGTGGCTGGGCCGCATGCGGCGGAAGGAATTCACATTGGGCGCGAACAGCGGGACGACGCTTGGGAGATAGGCCTGCAGGCCGCCAATGAAGTGGGCGAACAGCGGACTGTCGGAGCCGTCCGAGGTCGCGAACAGGTTCTCACCCGCCCCGTCCTCCACCGAGATGTGCAGATGCATGGCGCTGCCGGGCTGGTGTTCCATCGGCTTGGCCATGAACGTGGCGTAGAGGCCGTGCGCCAGGGCCACCTGGCGGACGATACGCTTGAACACCAGGACCTGGTCGCACAGCGAGATCGGATCGCCGTGCAGGAAGTTGATCTCCAGCTGCGCCGTCCCCGACTCATGGATCATGGTGTCAATCACCAGCCCCGCGACCTCCGAATGCTCGTAGATCGCGTCAATGATCTCCTCGTACTCCGTCACCGCTTCCAGCCCGTAGGGCTGCGGCGACGTCTCCGCACGTCCCGAGCGGCCCGCGGGAGGCGTCAGCGGCAGGTCCGGATCGGTATTCATGGCCGTGAGGTAGAATTCCAGCTCCGGGGCGATGACCGGTCGCCAGCCCCGTCCGGCGTAGAGGTCCATGACCCGCGCGAGCACGTGCCGCGGGGAGACGGTCCAGGGTGAGCCGTCGGCGTGGAGCGCATCGGCGAAGACGAAGGCGGTGGGGGTGTTGAGACCCGGCGCCACACGGGCGGTGGCCACGTCCGGCCGCAGGACCATGTCAGGATCGGAGAAGGATTCCGGATCATCCTCCGATCCGGCGTAGTCTCCGGTCACCGTGACCTGGAACACGCTGCTGGGCAGGCGCAGCGAGCCGTCCTTCAGCGACTGCAACAGCTTGGCGGCGGGAAGGACCTTGCCCCGCAGCACGCCATTGATGTCCGGGACGAGGCACTCGACCTCGGCGATCCCCCGCTCGCGCACCCACGTCGCCAGATCGTCCATGGCCTCTCCGAAGCGGCGCCTGGGCCTGTTGTGGCGGTCTCCGGCGCACGCCGTCAATGCGAAGCTCGAAGCCCCCTTTTTCGGTCAGGCCCTTAGGGCGCCACGGCCGGCGGGCGGCGCCCGTTCGCCTCTCGTTCATACTGGATGACCGATTCGACCGGGTCGATGGCGTAGAAGAGGGCGAGCGGCGCCGCGTGCAGGATTTCGCGCGCCGTCCTTCCCGCCGCAAAACCGCGCATCAACGATGTCCGAACCGGGAGCGAGCAGAGTCCGGCGAAGCCGAGCTTCTGGTGGCGATAGAACCGCCTCGACATCCTGGCGCATGTCCTCAGGTCGGCCTTCAGCGGTCCGAGCCCCCTCGCATAGGTCTTCCGCGCCTCACCGCCGCCGCGCAGTTCGCCGACGATCGCCTCGGCCGCCAGTTGGCCGGATTTGATCGCATTGTGGATGCCTTCGCCAAACAGGCGCTCGGCCGTGCCGGCGGCGTCGCCGGCCAGGATCACCCGCCGCCTATGTGGGACATAGGCTTCGCCTCCGACGCCCAGGGGATGACCGACGATCTGTTCCACCTGCGCCGTTCCCAGCGCTCGCCGCGAATAAGCCACGAGATCGCTCGCGGAGAAGGTGATCTGCGGCTGGGACGTATAGAGCCCGACATTGACGTGGTCGCCCTTGGGGAAGATCCAGCCATAGCCTCCGTGCGCGCAGGCAAAGTCGAAGCGCATCTCGGTCGATCCGCCGGCGGCAACCTCCGCGCGCCCCTCGAGCGCCCAGGCCCGTTCTGCACCGCCGTCCCCGAACAGGCTGCGAATGCGGCTGTTGGCGCCATCCGCACCGATGACAAAGGCGGCCCGAAGGGCCTCTCCCGCTGCGGTGAGAACCGTGACGCCGGTCGCCTCCTCCGTAAGACCGGAGATGTCATGAACGACCCGGAACTCGGCGCCGCGCGCGCAGGTCATCTGGAGGCAGAAGGCGTCCAGCTCTTCGCGCACGGTCATGGCGGCGATCGGATGGCGGCTCGCGAAACGGCGTTCGCGCTCCCCTCCCAGGCTCACCTCCAGATCGCGCGCCACCCATCGGATGACCGGAGCGATGGAATAGCGCAGCCGCTTGAGCGCCTTCACGGTCACCGCGCCGGCGCACGGCTTCACGCGTGGGAAGTTCTTGCGGTCGAGGAGGGCGACCGACAGGCCGGCGTCCGCCAGATCGTACGCGGCCGCGGAGCCGGCGGGGCCAGCGCCGACAACTATGACATCGAAGCGGTCCATGCTGGGTGTGTCTTCGCCGTCTGGCCAGGCGGCCTCCCGCAATTATGGCGCGGAAGCGGACGGTCCGACAATCCGGTAGCCCGGCCGTCGGGCGCGGACCTCACCCGCCGAAGCGCTCGCGCAGGATCGGCGCCGTCTCGTCCAACGCCTTGCGGATGATTCCGAGCATCTGGTCGATCTCCGCGTGGCTGATGATCAGCGGCGGGCTCATCACGATCGTGTCGCGGATGCCCCGGACCATCAGTCCGCCCGCGATGCACAGGTCCCGCACGACCGGGCCGGCACTGCCTTCCTTGCCGCCGAAGCGCGCGCGGCTCTTCTTGTCGGTGACGATCTCCACCCCGCCGATGAGCCCGAGGGACCGCACCTCGCCCACCAGCTGATGGTCGGCCAGGGCCGCCAGGCCCTTGGCGAGATAGGGCCCAGTGTCCTCGCGGGTACGGCGGACCAGATCCTCGCGCTCCATGATCTCGAGGTTCTTGAGCGCAACCGCTGCGCAGGTGGGATGGCCCGAATAGGTGTAGCCGTGGACGAAGTCCGTATCGGCCGCCCGCAGGGCGTCCACGATGTGAGCCGACACGCCCACCGCCGACATCGGCAGGTAGCCCGAGGAGATCCCCTTGGCCATGGTCACGAGGTCGGGCGTGACGCCGAAGTGCTGGAAGCCAAACCACTGGCCAAGTCGCCCGAAGCCGCAGATCACCTCATCGCAGATCAAGAGGATGCCGTACTTGCGGCAGATCCTTTCGATCTCCGGCCAGTAGCTCGCCGGTGGGATGATCACCCCGCCCGCGCCCTGCACCGGCTCTGCCATGAAGGCGGCGACCCGCTCGGGGCCGACTTCCAGGATCCGCTCCTCGAGCGCCCGGGCCGCGCGCACGCCAAAGGCTTCGGGATCCTCCCCCGGATGCTCAAAGACGTACGGCTGCATGATGTGTTCGATGTCCGGCAGCCAGGGGCCGCCCTGCGCCCTCATCGCGCCCATGCCGCCCATGCTGACGCCGCCGATCGTCGAGCCGTGATATCCGTTCACGCGGCCGATCATGACCGTTCGCTGCGGCTCGCCCTTTGCCTGCCAGTAGTACCGGGTCATGCGCAGGGCCGTATCCACGGCCTCGGACCCCGAGCTGTTGAAAAAGACGTGAGTGAAGGGCGGCCCAAGCAGAGAGGCGACCTTGGCCGCCAGCTGAACCGTCGGCGGGGCGGCGGTCTTGAAGAAGGTGTTGTAGTAGGCCAGCTCCATCATCTGGTCACAGGCGGCGCGGGCGAGTTCCTCACGGCCGTGGCCCACCTGCATGCACCAGAGCCCGGCCATGCCATCGAGCAGGGCATTGCCGTCCCCGTCGTGGATCCAGCAGCCCTCCGAGCGCGTGATGATCCGGCTGCCGCCCATGCGCTGGAGCAGGGCGTAGTCGGCCTGGGCGGGCAGATGGTGCGCCACGTCCAACCGCCGCAGTTCAGCAATGTCGTAGTTGCGCAGAGCGGCGGGCATGCGTCCTCCTAGACCGCGGTTTCGAGGCGCTCGCCGCGCAGGGCTCGGCCGAGCAGGCGGAACACCAGCTGTGAAGCGGCGTCCTCCTGCGTACGCCATTCAGGGTGCCATTGCACAGCCAGTACGGGCGCGCCGCCAATCCGGGCGGACACCGCCTCCACCAGGCCATCGGGCGCCCGCGCTTCGACCGCCAGGTCGCGGCCGAGACGCTCGACGCCCTGATAGTGCACGGAGTTGACCATCATCCGGTCCCTTCCGCTCGCTTGGGCGAGCACCCCGCCAGGCGCGAGAGCCACCTCGTGCCGGTGGGAGAACATCGCCTCCAGATCGGCATCGTCTGCGGCGTGATGGGCGAGGGCGTCTGCGGCGCCGACCTCCCGCGTCAGGGTGCCGCCGAAGGCGACATTGATCTCCTGGAAGCCGCGGCAGATGCCAAACACGGGCTTGCCTCGGGCGACCATGGCTTCGATGAGCCCCAGGGCCACGGCGTCCCGACCCGGATCGAACGGCCCCGCGGCACCGGGCGCGAGCTCGCCGTAGCGAGCCGTCTCGATGTTCGAGGGACTGCCGGTGAGGAGCAGACCGTCGAGCCGCGCAGCCACGTCGTCCAGGTCCATCAGCTCGGGGATCGCCGGGGCCAGAAGCGCGGAGGCGTCGGCCCAGGTCATGGCGGCGCGGACATAGCGGTTCATGACCGCCTGGGCGGTCTCGGTTCCCACCTGCCGGTTACAGCAGGTGATTCCGAGCACGGGTCGGCTCATGCAGGTTCCTTCCTGGAGGCGGCTTGGGCCGGCCGTTTCACTTCAGCAGCAGGCACGGCGCGCCCGCCTCCCAGGTCAGCCATACCGGTTCATCCGGGCGGAAGTCCGTCTCGCGCCGGCCGCGATTGGGATGCTGGGCGCGGACGAGCCGCCCGCTCGGCAGCTCGACCTCGACCACCGAGGCCACCCCGAGATAAGTCGCCCGCCGCACGATAGCAGGCGCCGCGCGGGGGGGCGCCGCCCGCGCGGCCGAAGCTTCGTCGTCGCCATCACGGGGCCAAAGCTCGATGGCCTCGGGCCGCAGGGCGATCCAGACGGTCTGGTCCGCTTGCGCTTCCGCCTCTGACGTCACGTCCACGGGCGCCGGCAGATCCGCGGACTGGACCCGTATGCGACCGGCTCTCGTCTCGACGACACGTCCCTCGAAGAGGTTCACCTGACCGATGAAGTCCGCCACCAGGCGGGAGGCGGGCCGTTCGTAGATCTCCGCTGGCGAAGCGACCTGCTCGAGCCGGCCCTCGTTCATCACCGCGCAGCGGCTGGCCATGGCGAGGGCCTCCTCCTGATCGTGAGTGACCATCAGGAAGGTGACCCCAACGCTCGCCTGCAGCTGGGCCAGCTCCGCGCGCATCGCCTCACGCAGCTTGGCGTCGAGGGCCGACAGCGGCTCGTCCAACAGCAGCACCCTCGGCCGCTTCACCAGCGCCCGCGCGAGGGCGACTCGTTGGCGCTGCCCGCCCGACAGCTGGTCGGGACCGCGTTCGCCGAGCCCCTCCAGCTTCACCAGGGCGAGCGCCTCTTCGACGCGCCGACGGCGCTCTGGTCCAGGTACCCGGTCTATCCGCAGACCGAACGCCACGTTCTCCGCCACGCTCATGTGCGGGAAGATCGCGTAGGACTGGAACACCATGTTCACCGGCCGCTTGTTCGGCGGCGTGAGGCTGATGTCGGCCCCGTCGATGAGAATTCGTCCGGAGGTGGGGGTCTCGAATCCGGCCAGCATGCGCAGCAGAGTGGTCTTGCCGCAGCCCGAGGGCCCGAGCAGGCAGAAGAACTCCCCTTCCTCCACCTCCAAGGTAACGTCGTCGACCGCCTTGGTGCGGCCGAACGCCTTGCCAACGCCTTCGAAGCGGATGATCGGCCCGTTCACGGAAGAAGCCCCTCCCCCGCCTGCGACGCTTGCGTCACGCCAGGGCCTTGCAGCCGCAGGGCGAGGGCCGTCAAGGCCACGGTGATCACGATCAGCAGGGTCGACGCGGCATTCACCTCCGGCGTCACCGAGAACCGCACCATCGAATAGACCTTGATCGGAAAGGTCGTCGTGTCAGGGCCCGAGGTGAAAAAGGTGATGACGAAGTCGTCCAGGCTGAGGGTGAAAGCGAGCAGCCCGCCAGCGATCAGCCCGGGGCGCATATGTGGCACGAGGATCTCACGGAAGATCCGCCACTCCCCGGCGCCGAGATCCCGCGCAGCCTCTTCCATCGAACGGTCGAACGAAGCCAGCCGCCCGCGCACCACGACCGCCACGAAGCTGAATGAGAATGAGATATGCGAAATGATGATCGACCCGAGGTTCAGCGGCCAGGGCGCCTCGGTCGGCCAGGGCAGGATCTCGGTGAAGAAGACAAGCATGGCCACGCCCATGCAGATCTCCGGCACGACGATCGGCAGGCCCAGCGCGCCTTCCAGGGCCGGCTTTCCCGGAAAACGAAAGCGCCACAGCAGCAGGGCCGTCATCGCCCCCAGGATCAGGCTCACGACGGTGGAGATGAAGGCGATGGTGAGCGAATTGACGAAGGCCTGGATCAGGTCGGCGTCGGCGAAGGTCAGGGCATAGTATTTCAGGGTGAACCCGCGCCAGACGATGTTGCGCTTGCTGTCGTTGAAGCTGAACGCGATCAGGGTGATCAGCGGGGCGTAAAGGAACACTGCGGTGGCCGCCAGCCAGGCGCGCAGGGGCCACCGGCGCAGATAGTCCAGCGGTCCCGGCGGCGCCCTCACGCCGGGCTCCGGCGCCGGCCGGCGAACGCCTGGGCGGCCATGGCGGCGAAGGTCAGGTACATCAGCAGGAACGAGAGGGCGGCGCCGAATGGCCAGTCATCGGCGGCCTTGAACTGCCGTTCGATGACGTTGGCGATCATCATGCTCGAGGGCCCGCCCAGCAGATCAGGTGTCAGATAGGCTCCCACCGTCGGGATCAGGGTCACCAGCACGCCCGAGACGACGCCCGGCATGGCCAGGGGAATCACGACCTTTGCGAAGGCGCCCAGATGGCTGGATCCAAGATCGAGGCTGGCCTCGATCAGCGAGCGGTCGAGCCGGTCGAGCGCGGCGTAAAGAGGCAGGACCATGAACGGGAGCTGGACGTAGACCAGGCCGAACACCACCGCGAAATCGTTGTGCAGCAGCTCCAGGGGCGTGAACGCCGGCATGTGGATGCCGGCGAGCGCGGCAACGACGGCCAGGCCCTTCCAGCCAGCCCCGAGGATGGCGTTCACATAACCCTCGGTCCGCAACACGGCCATGAGGGCGTAGGTCCGGATCAGCAGATTGGTCCAGAACGGCAGCATGACCAGCAGCAGCAGCCAGGCCTTCGTCCTGGGGCTCGCAAAGCTGATCGCCACCGCCACCGGGAAGCCGACGATCAGGCACAGCAGCGTCGTCAGGAATGCGAACCACAAGGATTTGCCGATGATCCCAAGATAGAGGGGCCGCACGGCGTGGGCGTAGCTCGCCAGATTCCCATCCACGGCGATGCGCGTGAGGCTGACGTTCTGGCCGAAGCTGTAGGCCCAGATGATCGACAGGGGGACGAGGAAGAAGACGACCAGCCACAGCACCGGCGGCGCGGCGAGCACGGCGAACACGCCGCGCGAACGTCCGACGGGCTCATCCATTAGGGACTGGCCTTGGACCGCCGGCATCCTGCCGCCAGGGGTTTGGCCGGAGGACAAGAGCCGGCTGGAAGCCGGCGGTCCAAGGCCACGCCGCCACCCTCATGCCGCGAAGATCCGGGTGACGGTTTCGTCGAACAAGTGGGCCCGCTCGAGCCCCTCGAAGTCGGCGTATTCGCACCGCGCCATGATCGCCGGGGGCGGGAAGATCACCGGGTTGTCCCGGTAGTCGGGCGGCATCAGCGCCAGCGCCGCTGCATTCGGCGTGGGATATTTGATCGTCTCGTAGATCTCGGCGCCGTTATGGGCGTCGAGTAGGAAGTTGATGAACTGGTGGGCATTGTCGGGCCGCGGGGCTCCCGCAGGGATGCACAGGCAATCCGAGTTGAGCAGACTGCCCTCGCGCGGGACCACGAAATCGAGATCGCGATCCTCGGTCATCACCTGGGCGATGTCGCCATTGTATTCCATGACGATGTCGATATCGCCGGACAACAACAGATCCTGCCCCTCATCGTGGTGGAAGATCTTTATGTTCGGCTTCTGTCGGATATACAGATCCGCGACATGGTCGATCACCGGAATCGGAATATCGCGCACGGAATAGCCGAGGTACTTGGCGCCGAGCTCGATCATGTCGTCGGCCTCCGAGAAGACGCCGATGCGGCCCTTGTAGCGGTCACTGTCCAGCACCCATTTCCAACTGTCGGGCACGCCATCCATCTTCGATTTGCGATAGCCGATCCCCAGCACCAGCCAAGTGTAGGGCATGGACCACCGCCGGCCGGGATCGAACGGCGGGTTGCGGAAGTCGGGCAGCAGGTTGACGCGGTTCGGGATCTTCGAAAGGTCCAGCGGCTGCAGCAGTCCGGCGATGCGTAGGCGCGTGACGTATTCGTTCGACGGCACGATCACGTCGAAGCCGGGATTGCCCGCCCGCAGCTTGGCGAACAACTCGTCGTTGGAGGCGAAGAGACTCATCTTCACCGCGATGCCTGTGGCCTTGCGGAAGTCGGCCAGGGTCGTCGCCCCGGTGTAGGTATCCCAGTTGTACAAATTCAGACGCAGCGGCTCGCCATTGCGGCCGACCGCCTCTTCCTTTGCGCACCCTTCGAGGCCGCCGAACGACAGTCCCGCGGCCGCCGCTCCGAGCGCCGCCAGGAGAGAGCGGCGGGTCCTGCGCGGTGGACGGGCGGCGCCTGGGGTCATGCGTTCTTCAGGCACCAATCGTAGTCGAGAGGCTGGACGACTTCGAAGAAGCGATCCTGCTCGGTGCGCTTGACCGTGCAGAACATGTCGACGAACCGGCCGCCCAGATAGTCGCGCATGACCTCCGATCGGTCGAAGGCGTCGGTCGCGGCGAACCAGTTGGATGGCAGGCGCAGGTCCAGCTTCGCCGCCGCCGCATAACCGTCCCCCACCACCGGCGGCCCGGGGTCGACGCCTTTTGTGATTCCGTGATGGACGCCGGCCAGCAGGACGGCGAGGGCGAGGTAGGGATTGGCGTCGGCGCCGGCCACGCGGTGCTCAATGTGCCGGCTGGACGGCGGTCCGGCAGGGACGCGCAGCGAAACGGTCCGATTGTTCACACCCCACGTCGGCGCCACCGGCGCGTAGGAGTTCGCGCGGAAGCGGCGGTAGGAATTGGCGTTCGGCGCGAAGACGGCCATGCCGTCGGCAAGGGTAGCCTTCAGCCCCCCCACCGCGTGGCGGAGTCGGTCGGTTCCGGCAGGGTCCTCGCTGGCGAAGATGTTGGCGCCCGCCTGATCCTGGACGCTCACATGCAGGTGCAGGCCGCTCCCGGCCCGCCCGGTGAAGGGCTTGGCCATGAAGGTCGCCTCGAGCCCATGGCGCGTCGCCACGCCCTTGGCGATCCGCTTGTACATGACCGCCTCGTC
>DATBEN010000146.1:0-5406 GCA_036276055.1 Caulobacteraceae bacterium | reverse complement strand
GCCTTCGATCGCCGCTGCATCCGCCGCCTCAATGACGCCTGTTTGGGCGAGCATGGCCGCGTGGGCGCGGGAGCCGGCGATGTCCTCGGCCGCCAGGCGCCGGTCGACGTCGATCGAGGCGTTGATCCGGCGCATGAGGTCAGCAGGCTTGGCGGAGAATCGGCCACCCCATAGAGAGTGCGAAGCCTCGCCGGAGTCATCGGACATATGATCGGAATCCTCACGCGCGGGAGCGCCCCGCCTCTGCGCCATCACAAGCTCGGCCGCCGCCTCGGACAGGCCGCCCTGGCGGCGGTTCTATATGCGCTGGGCGGGTGTTCCAACTCGCCCGGCGATCTTGGCGCGCTCGCCAAGGGCCAAATGGCCAAGCTGCAGCCGACGAAGGCCCCGGCCCCGGAGCCGACGACGGTGTTCAAGGACGCCCAGGGCCAGCCGCATACCCTGGCGGACTTCAAGGGCAAGGTGCTGATCGTCAACGTCTGGGCCAACTGGTGCGCGCCCTGCAAGCAGGAGATCCCGAGCCTCGCCAAGCTGCAGACCGAGTTCGCCGGCAAGCCGGTGGCCGTGGTCCCGGTGAGCGTAGGCAAGGGCGACGATGAGACCCAGGGCCAGGCCTTCATCGCGCGCAACCCGCCGCTGACCTTCTACACCGAGCCGACCTATTCCATGGCCTTCGCCTTCAAGCCGGTGGTCGAGGGCATGCCCACCACGGTCATCTACGACGCCAATGGGGTGGAGAAGGCGCGCCTCGTGGGCGGGGCCGACTGGTCCGGTTCCGACGCGCGACGGGTGGTCGACGCCCTGCTTCCGAAGACGTGACCGGCGGCCGGGTCGATCCCGCCCGCCTGGAGCCGGTGACCGCGCGCGCCTGGCGCGCGGCGGAGGAGACCAGCCTGGGAGGCTGGCGGCTCAACGCCTCGCGCGGCGTCTCCGGCCGGATCAACGCCTGCTGGCCCATCGCCGCGCCGGGCCGGCCCGCAGCGGCGGCGCTCGCGGAGGTCGAGGCCTGGTACGCCGCACGCGGCCTTCCCGCCCGGTTCAAGATCGTCGACGGCCTTTGCGAACCCGCCGACCTCGCCGAACGGCTCGGAGCCTCGGGCTATCGGTCGGGTAAGGAGACCCTGGTGATGACCGGGCCCATCGCCGCGCGGGCGGACGCGCGGGTCCAGGTCCTCGATGAGCCCGACGAACGGTTCGCCAGCGTCTTTGCGGGCGCATCGACCGATCCGCTGGACACCCAGGAGCGGCTCGAGGCGCTGGCGCGCACCCCCGCCCCGCGCGGGTTCGCCCTGGCCGAGCTCGCCGGGGAGCCGGCGGCGATCGGCGCCTGCGCGATCGACTCGCCGTGGGTCGGGATCTTCGCCATGCGGACCCTGCCGGAATTTCGCCGGCAGGGCCTCGCCCGGGACGTGCTCGACAGCCTGCTGGCGAAGGCCGCGGCGCTCGGCGCGACGAGCGCTTGGCTGCAGGTGGAGGCGGACAACGCCGCCGCCCGCTGGCTGTACGAGGCGGCCGGCTTCGAGGAGGCCTATCGCTACCGCTATTGGGCCAGGGCCTGACGGGTCAGCTTCCCTTGTGGATGGAGTCGATCCACTCGACGTTGGTCGGCGACTCGGCCGCGTCGATGTCGAGGTTGACCACCACCGCTTCGCCGCCGCTCCTCACCAGGACGCATTCGAGGGTCTCGTCGGAGGAGGCGTTGATCTCCTGGTGGGGGACGAAGGGCGGGACATAAATGAAGTCGCCCGGCCCCGCCTCGGCGGTGAACTCCAGCTCCTCGCCCCACCGCATCCGCGCCTTCCCGCGCAGAACATAGATCACGCTCTCGAGCGGCCCGTGGTGGTGGGCGCCGGTGCGCGCGTCGGGATGGATGTGCACCGTTCCCGCCCACAGCTTCTCCGCGCCCACTCGCGCGTAGGTGATCGCCGCGGCCCGGTCCATGCCAGGAGTCTGGGCTGTGTTCGGGTCGAGTTGGTCGCCGCGGATCACCCGCACGCCGTCGTCACGCCAGTCGGTCATGGGCAAAGGATACGGCCCCTGCCTCAGTCTTCAAGAGCGTCCAACCCCATCTCCGAACGCAACTGCGCCGGGCTCGCGCCGCGAGCCCGCAGTCCGCGCAAGGTCTCGGCCGTATCGCGCTTCGAATAGCGCTTTCCGTCCGGCCGAAGCAGCAGTCGGTGGTGTCGGTAGGTCGGCGTGGGCAGGCCGAGCAGGGCCTGCAGCAGCCGCTGGACGTGGGCGGCCTCGAACAGGTCGCAGCCTCGCACGACATGGGTGATCCCCTGGCGCGCGTCGTCGATCACGACGGCAAGGTGGTAGCTCACCCCCAGGTCCTTGCGGGCGACGACGATGTCCCCCAGGCGCGGCGGCTGGGCCGTGATCCGGCCCCGTTCGCCTGCGGGTCCGGCGCCCTCCTCTAGGAATTTCAGCTTGGGCCAGCTGAGCCGTTCGAGGGCCTTGTCGATCGCCAGCCGCCAGGCGAACGGACGGTCCTCCGCCATGAGCCGTTCCTCCTCATTTGGAGTCAGGGGTCCGGGCGCGGTCGCCGCCTCGGCCCCGTGCGGGGCGCGGCCGATGTCGGCCATCAGTTCGGCGCGGGTGCGGAAGCAGCGATAGACCACGCCCAGCTCCTGCAGGCGCGCGAGGGCGGCGCGGTAGTCCTCCAGGTGCTCCGACTGGCGCAGGGGCGCCTCGTCCCAGGCGACGCCCAGCCAGGGAAGGTCCTCGACCAGGGCCCGCTCGAACTCCGGTCGGGAGCGCGTGGTGTCGATGTCCTCGATGCGCAGAAGGAAACGGCCGCCGGAGCGCCGGGCGAAGTCGTGCGCCGTCATCGCCGAGAAGGCATGGCCGCGATGCAGCAGCCCCGTCGGCGAGGGGGCGAAGCGGGTGACGACCGCCGGCGCAGTCCGGGTCAGCTTGCTTGCAGCATCGCCCGGGCTGTGCCGGAGAGGATGCCCACGTGCGCCAGGACGGCGCGGACGAAAGCCTCCTCGCCGCCGAGCTGCTCCTTGAGCTCCTCGAACTCCTTGAAGGCCACCATCTCGGCTATGCCGTGGGCGGTGCACCAGGCGGCGATCTGGATCAGGTGCAGGTCGAGTTCGCTGGTGGGTTGGGCGCCTGCGGCGAGGATGGCCTCGGCCACCTGGCCCACGCCCCCTTCGGCCTTCCTGGCGTGCTCGGGCATGGTCTTACGATCGCACGCCATGCGGTACATGATCCGGTAGAGCGCCGGATTCTCGCGCGCGAAGCGGATGTAGGCGACGCCGATCTCGGTGACGGCGACGGCCGGACTCGCCGCTTCCGCGCGCGCCTGGGCGATCGCGTCCCCCAGCTCCCGCCAGCCCTCCCCCGCCACAGCGTCGAGCAGTTCGCCTTTGTCCTTGAAGTGGTGATAGGGCGCCGCGGGACTCACCCCGGCCTCGCGCGCGACCGCCCGAAGGGACAGGGCGTCGGGGCCTTCCGTCTCCAGGATGCGACGTCCGGCGGCCACCAGGGCCCGGGACAGGTCGCCGTGGTGGTACGGCTTGGGCGCCTCGGCGGGGGCGATGCGCTTGGCGGTTCTTTGGGCGGTGGTTGCGTCGTCAGCCATGGCAGGCACCGTAGAATTTCATCCTAACGTCGTAAAGATCATCTTGACGCCGTTCAGATGGTGATCTATCTAAACGCTGTCCAGATCGGACGGCCTCCCAAGGGGGCTCCACCAAGAGGTTCACCAACATGCTTACCGCCAAGTCCATCCAAGGCTTCCTCGACCGCTACGCCGCGGCCTATCTCGTTCTGCTCGGCGGCTTCGTCGCCGGCGCTGTTGCGTTCGTCGGCATCTGACCCGACGCCCGGGCAATTCGGATCGGGAGGCGTGATGTCCTCCCGAACCGAAGCCCAGCACAACTTCAGAAGGGGCTATCAGGTCAACAGGCGCAAAACGAGGTCAGTTCCGTCACAATCCGGCGCCAGCCGTGATCGCGAAAACTCCCAATCGGTCATCTCTGTGTCGTACAATCCCATATAAGGTCCGCCCGCGCCGCCAAGGCTCGTGCTGATTCGCGCTCAAGGTCCGTGGGAGAAGGAGTTCCGCCTTCAGTCCTAGGTCGTACAGAAATTCGCGCCACTCGCGTTTGAGAGGAGGCGGCGATGCAGGTCCTTAGTCGGCCCCCGTCGGGCATGCCGGCGCTGGTCCTGAACGCCGACTATCGTCCCCTTTCATATTACCCCCTGTCCCTGTGGCCCTGGCAGGAGACGATCAAAGCCGTCTTCCTGGGCCGCGTCGACGTGGTCTCGACCTACGAGACCCTGATCCACTCGCCGACCTTTGAAATGAGGCTGCCGAGCGTGGTCTCGCTCAAGAGCTACGTGGCTCAGGACCGCCCGCCCGCCTTCACCCGGTTCAACCTGTTCCTGCGGGACTCCTTCGCGTGCCAGTACTGTGGCAGGGCCGAGGACCTCACCTTCGACCATGTCGTCCCCCGCTCTCGCGGCGGGCGCACGACCTGGGAGAACATCGTCACCGCCTGCGCCCCGTGCAATCTCGCCAAGGGCGGCCGTACGCCTCGCGAGGCGGGCATCCAGCCGCGCCGCGCACCGCGGCGGCCGACCATGTATGAGCTGCAGGACCACGGTCGGAAGTTCCCTCCCAACCACCTTCACGAGAGCTGGCTGGACTATCTGTACTGGGACATCGAACTGGAGGCGTAGGGGCCCGACCCTTGCGGTTCACGTTCCCGTGAGCGGATCGTCGATGGCGAGGCGTCTGTGGCGGGTCTATGGCTTGGCCATGAAAGCCCTGCTCGCCCTCGCTCTTTCGCTCGCTGCCGCCGCGGCGTCAGCCGTCGCCGCGCCGACGCCCCGCCAGGCGGATTTCGTCATCCACGACTTCGCCTTCCGGTCGGGCGAGCGCCTGCCGGAGCTGAAGATCCACTACCGCACACTGGGCGAGCCCCGGCGCGACGCTTCGGGCAAGATCGTCAACGCCGTCCTGGTCTTGCACGGGACCGGCGGATCGGGCGCGCAGTTCCTGCGTCCGCAATTCGCCGACGAGCTCTATGGGCCGGGCCAGCTGCTCGATATCGGCCGCTATTACATCATCCTTCCTGACGACATCGGCCACGGCGACTCGTCCAAGCCGAGCGACGGGATGCGGATGCATTTTCCCAAGTACGACTATGCGGACATGGTGGAGGCGGAGCACCGCCTCGTCACCGAGGGTCTCGGTGTCGCCCAGCTTCGCCTGATCATGGGCACGTCCATGGGCTGCATGCACGCCTTCATGTGGGCGGAGGCCTGGCCCCAGGCGGAGCGGGCGGTGATGCCGCTGGCCTGCCTGCCTGCCTCGATCGCGGGCCGCAACCGGCTCTGGCGGCAGATGGTCATCAAGGCCATCGAGGTCGATCCGGCCTGGCGCGGGGGCGA
>DATBEN010000145.1:0-15899 GCA_036276055.1 Caulobacteraceae bacterium | reverse complement strand
CGTCCGAGCAAAGGAACACCGCCAGGGCTGCCACGTCCTCCGGCTTCACGAACTGCTTGGTGGGCTGGGCCTCGAGCAGGACGTCATTGATCACCTGGTCGCGCGTGAGGCCGCGCGCCTTCATGGTGTCGGGGATCTGGTTCTCCACCAGGGGCGTCCAGACGTAGCCCGGGGAGATGCAGTTCACGGTGACGCCGTGACGGGCGACCTCTAGGGCGACGGTCTTGGAAAGGCCGTCGATTCCATGCTTGGCGGTCACATAAGCGGACTTGAAGGGCGAGGCGACCTTGGAGTGCGCCGAAGCCGTGGAGATGATCCGGCCCCAGCCCTTAGCCTTCATCGCCGGCACGGCCGCACGCATGGCGTGGAAAACCGCGGAAAGGTTGATCGCCAGGATCTGGTCCCACTTCTCTGGCGGGAACTCCTCTATCGGCGAGACGAATTGGATGCCGGCGTTGTTCACCAGGATGTCGACCGAGCCGAAATCCGCCTGCGCCTTGGCGATCATCGCGGCGATCTCGGCCGGCTTGGTCATGTCGGCGGGCGAATGGGCGCAGCGGACCTTGAACTCCCGTTCGATCCCGCCGCGAGCCGCCTCGATCTCCTCGGGCTTGCCGAAGCCGTTGAGGACGATATCGGCGCCCTCCGCGGCCAGCGCCCGGGCAATGGCGAGGCCGATGCCGCTGGTGGATCCGGTCACCACCGCGACTTTTGCTTTGAGGCTCATTCACTCGTCTCCTGGCCTTCGTCGAATACCTTGACCGCGCCTTCGCGGCCCGGGGTCATGATCGAATTGCGGCTCAGCAGCGCGCGCCGGGCGGCCTGTACGCCCGCCTCCCAATGCTGGAGCATGGTGGCGCGGGAGAATTCGTAGTCCCGGTGACCATTCTCGTGCGGCTTGCCGCGATAGATCAGCTGCACGACGCTGACCGAGTTCTCGCACGACAGCTCCGCCAGGCGTTGGGCGGGGCGGCTGTCTGCGAGGTCATCCGGCAGGATCTCGAGCAGTTCGCGCGCGAGGCGCTTGAGCCGGCGAATTTCCAGCGGCTTGTCGGTGTTCAGGCGCGTGCGGCTGGAATAGCGGATGTCCATCTCGCGATCCGCCGCCTCGGTGAGGGTGCTGGGCAGACGGCCCCGCGCGGGGAACAGGTCGACCTGGAAGATCGCCAGGTCCTGGCGCGTCTCGGCCTGCAGCACATAGTCGAGCGGGGTGTTCGACACGAGGCCGCCGTCCCAGTACCACGCCCCGTCGATCTCCACCGGGGGGAGGCCGGGCGGCAGGGCGCCGGACGCCATGATGTGCTCGGCGCGCAGGCGCTTGCCGCCCGTGTTCTCGAAGTACTCGAAATTGCCGGTCTGGATGTTCACGGCGCCCACCGAAAGGCGGGTTTCGCCCGCGTTCAGCCGATCGAAATCCACAAGCCGTTCGAGTGTCTGCTTCAGGGGCGCGGTGTCATAGAAGCTCACGCCCTGCGGGATACCCGGCGGCTGCCACTGGGGCGGCGGTACGCGCGGGTGAAAGAAGCCCGGCACGCCAAAAAGCACGGCGCTGGCGGCGTTCATCCTCGCAACCCAGGGCCGCGTCATCGGGATCATGAAGGGTGGCGCGATCTGCGGGCCCTCGGTGGCCAACCGCCAGAACTCGCGCAGGCGTTCGACCTGGCGTTCGGGCGGGTTGCCCGCGATTAGCGCCGCATTGATCGCGCCGATGGAGATGCCCGCCAGCCACTGCGGCCGAACGCCCGTTTCGGTCAGCGCCTCGAACACGCCCGCCTGATATGCGCCGAGGGCCCCTCCACCCTGGAGCACCAGGACCCGTTGAGGCTCGCCCCGTGAAGGGGGGCAGGGATCACGAACCGCGCGTCGGGCCATGGCCCTCATTCGCGCCGCTGAAAGGCGAAGTTACGGCAAGCTTTGCAGCTCGATTGCTGGCGCCTACCTTCCTTTGGCCTTCTCCGCCATCAGATCTGGCGTGTGCCCGCCCGTGGTGGCCGTGCGGGCCGCCATGGTCTCCTGCAGGGCGGCGGCCGCGCGCTCGTTGCCCATGATCTTGCTCATGATCGCCTGGCCCGCACGCTCGAAGCTCTCGCGGTGGTCGATCACGTACTGGCGCGAGGTTCGGTAGCCTTCCAGGAGGCCGTTGACCTCCGGCACGACGTAGCGCGCGACCATGTCCCAGCTCCTGAAGGTGTTCTCCCGGTTGGCCCAGTCGTGAGCGAAGCCGATCACCGTCCCGAACCCCCCGCTGATCTCCTGCAGGCGACGGATCGCCGCCACCAGGTCGTCGGGGGTGCCGATCACACTGGCCGCACCGTCCGAGAAGGCGATCTGATCGACCGCCTCGTCGGGGCTGGCGTAGGCCATCGCGCCCGGACGCATCAGAGTGCCGACATTGTATTCGTTGTGCCATCGCAGCAGGCCCTCGCGCGCCTCGGCCCGCGCCTGCTCACGGGTTTCGGCGAGGTGCCAGGTCATCACCACGCGCCAGTTCTTCCGATCGACGGTGCGGCCGTGCTTGGCCGCCGACTCTTCGGCGAAGCTCCACTGGGTGGGCAGGGCCAGCAGGCCGGCGTTGGACATGGAGCCGATCGAGAGGACGCCCGCCCCATACTTGCCCGCCAGGGTCATGCCGGAAGGGCTGATCTGGGAAGCGACGGCGAAGGGCAGGTCCTCCTGCAACGGGAAGAGCTGCAGGCGCGCATCGCGCAGGGTGAACCACTCGCTCTCATGGGTGAACCGCTCGCCGGCCAGGAGCCGCTTGATCACGCCGATCGCCTCGTCCTGGCGGTCGCGCTGGACCATCGGATCGATGCCCAGAGTGTACGCATCCGAGGGCAGGGCGCCGGGGCCGGATCCAAAGATCACGCGCCCGCCGGTCATGTGGTCGAGCTGGACGATCCGCTGGGCGACATTGAACGGGTGGTGATAGGGCAGCGAGATCACCCCGGTCCCCAGGCGAATCCGGTGGGTGCGCTCGGCCGCCGCCGCCAGGAACATCTCCGGCGAGGCGATCACTTCCCAGCCCGTCGAGTGATGTTCGCCGCACCAGAACTCGTCGAAGCCCAGCCGGTCGAGGTGGGCGGCAAATTCGATGTCGCTGCGCAGTTGCAGCATCGGATGTTCGCCGATGGGATGGTGCGGCGCGAGGAAGGCGCCAAATTTCACGCGGCTCATCGGTGGGCTCCTCATCGATGTGGCTCTGGGGGCTTCTTGCGACTCGTCTTATCCAAGACCGTGCAACCGCGCCATGCGGACGCAGCGTCAACTCCGCGGCCCTGTCGATTGCCTGCGCGCGCTTAGATATCTTTAATATAGCCGAATGGCAGGCCCGATCACGATGTGATCTCGCAGTCTTTCGGAGCACGTCTGCAAGATTCCGCGAGAAATAGCGGTCAAGCTGGGAACAATACTATCCGCGGCGAATTCGTGCGATATGAGCGCTCTTCACGCCGAAACCGTACTCGTTGTCGAGGACGAGAGCCTGGTGCGCCTCGACGCCGTCGAAGCCCTGCGCGACGCAGGCTTCGAGGTCGTGGAAGCGGCCGACGCCTGTGAGGCTCTCGAGGCGGTGGAGCGGCGCGACGACATCTGCGTCGTCTTCACCGACATCGACATGCCCGGCATGGATGGGCTGGAACTGGCGCGCACGGTGCGCCGCACGCGGCCATGGATGCGCCTGATCCTGACCTCCGGCGCCGTGCTCGTGGACCCTCGCGAGATCCCCGACCGCGGCGCGTTCCTGAGCAAGCCCTATTCGACGGACGCGGTCGCCAGAACGATCCGGCGCCTGCTCGCCTGAATCGGCGCTGGCGGACCGACGTTCGGCACGGCATGGAGGGGCCGCGGCTGACTCTGCCGCATGCCTCGCGGATCCTCCATGCCCCGGCTGCTCATCTACGAACCTTCCTATCGGCGCATCGCCGGCGAGATCGCGTCCCGAGCGCCGGCAATGGAGATCCTTCTGATCGACGACCAAGGGACGATCACCCTTGACGGCGCGGAGGTTCCCGCGGACGAGGCTCGGCCGGACGCGGCCTGGGCCAACCACGAAGTCTTCATGGGTCCGGCCGCGCGCCACTTCTCGGTCACCCTGCTCAAGTCGCCCGTCCTGAAGTGGGTGCAGAGCGCAGCGGCGGGCTTCGATCACGCGATCTTCGGTCAATTGGTGGACAAGGGCGCGATCCTCACCACCAGCCACGGCCAGGCGGTGGGCATGGCCGACTATGTCCTCGCTGGCGTCCTCGATCACTTCCAAGGCGGTCCCGCGCGCCGCAAGGCCCAGGCGGACAAGGTCTGGCGGCGAGAGGCCTTTCGCGAGGTCACGGGCACGCAGTGGCTGATCATCGGCTTTGGCGCCATCGGCCAGGGCGTCGCCCACCGGGTCAAGGCGTTCGGCGCGACCATCGTCGGCGTCCGGCGCGACGCCTCCGCGCATCCGGACGCGGATCGCATCGTCGACCTGGACGCCCTGCCGGCCGAATTGCCCGGCGCCGACGTGGTTGTGCTGGGCATTCCCCTGGGCGCCGCGACCCGCCACCTGGCGAATGAAGCTTTCTTCAAGGCGATGAAACCGCACTCGGTGCTGGTCAATGTCGGGCGCGGCGGCCTCGTCGACGAAGCCGCCCTGCTGGAGGCCCTGGACCGCGGTGCTCCGGAACATGCGGTGCTCGACGTATTCGAGACCGAGCCCCTCCCCGCCGACAGTCCGTTCTGGAGCCATCCGCGCGTGTCCCTCACCGGCCACGCCTCGGGCATCACCGGCGGCCAGCATCACCGCAACCAGTCGCTTTTCCTCGACAATCTTGCCCGCTTCGACGCGGGCCAGCCCCTACTCAATCAGGCCAGGGCGACAGACGTGCTGGGCGGCTGAGCGCGGCGCGCCGCATGCTTAAGCGCATTTGACAGAACGGCGCTCCGGAGCGATTCTGCACCCATGAGGGCGAGGCCGCCCCTCGCCCTGCGGGAGGCGCGGCCATGCGCAAATTGTTCTTGCTTGTCCTCACGCCAGCGATCCTGATCGGATCGGGCGCCCAGGCGGCAGTCTCGGTCTTCGGCGGCGGCTTCGCCCAGAAGTGTTACGAGGCGGCCAAGTACGGCCGGATAGACGACACCTCGGTCGGTCTCTGCGACACGGCCCTGCTCAGCGAACCGCTGAACCAGGCCGATCGCGGCGGCACCTATGTCAACCGCGGGGTCATGAGGCTTCGGCGTCACGAACTCGCCCTGGCTCAGGCCGACCTCGAACAGGGCGTGTCGCTCAATCCGCACGCCGGCGACGGCTGGCTCGACCGCGGAGCGGCCTATCTCGCCCAGCACCGCTGGCAGGAGGGGCTCGAAAACATCAACAAGGCGCTCGAGCTGGGGGTCAGCGAACCCGAGAAGGCTTATTTCAACCGCGCCATCGCCGAGGAGGGCCTCGACGACGAGAAGGCCGCCTATTTCGACTATCAGCACGCGCTGCAGATCAAGCCCGACTGGCAGGCGCCGCAGCACGAACTCCTGCGCTTCACCGTGGTGCAGCAGTAACTCGGGAGCTTGAGCACTCCTGCACATGCCTTGGCATGACGCGGGGTTGACGCGCCGCACCAGGGGCATAGGGTCCAAGCCGTTCTCCGGGGAGTCCCGCCAGAGGGACTGAGAGGCCGCTTCGATGCGGCGACCCGCGAACCTGATCCGGGTGATGCCGGCGGAGGGAGGGAACGAGGGGCGCCGCCCGGTATCGGGTCTTTCGCCGTTTCGCTCTCCCGCTCCGCCGACCGGCCCAGCCACGTCGAAGCGAGAGCCGCCATGAACATCCAGACGCCCTTCACCCGCGCCATTCCCACCGGGGAGCGTCCCGGTTCGCGCCGTGTGTACCAGGAGGGCGTGCTGCACCCCTGCCTGCGCGTGCCGTTTCGCGAGGTGGCGGTCCACCCGACTGCCGGCGAGCCGCCGGTGACGATGTACGACTCGTCGGGTCCCTATGCCGATCCCCACGCGACGATCGACATCGCCAAGGGCCTCGAGCGTCCGCGCGAGCCGTGGGTGCTGGCCCGCGGCGATGTCGAACCGGTCGCCGCGCGGCCGGTGAAGCCGGAGGACAATGGCCACGCCGCCGGCCGCCACCTCGCCCCGGCTTTCCGCAGCGAGCGGCAACCCCTGAAGGGCAAGCCAGGCTCCGCACCCACCCAGTTGCAATACGCCCGCGCCGGGATCGTCACGGCGGAGATGGAATACGTCGCCATCCGCGAGAACCTGCGCCGCGACCGTGCGGCCGCGTTCATCCGCGACGGCGAGGACTTCGGCGCCTCGATCCCCGACTACGTAACGCCGGAGTTCGTGCGCGACGAGATCGCCCGCGGCCGGGCGATCATCCCGGCCAACATCAACCATGGCGAGCTGGAGCCGATGATCATCGGCCGCAACTTCCTGGTGAAGGTGAACGCCAACATCGGCAACTCCGCCGTCCTCTCCTCGATCGAGGACGAGGTCGACAAGATGGTGTGGGCGATCCGCTGGGGCGCGGACACCATCATGGACCTTTCCACGGGCAGGAACATCCACAACATCCGCGAGTGGATCCTGCGCAACTGCCCCACCCCGCTGGGCACGGTGCCGATCTACCAGGCGCTGGAGAAAGTCGACGGCGTGGCCGAGGACCTCACCTGGGAAATCTTCGCCGACACCCTGGTCGAACAGGCCGAGCAGGGGGTGGACTATTTCACCATCCACGCCGGCGTGCGCCTGCCCTACATCCCTCTGACCGCGAAGCGCGTCACCGGCATCGTCTCGCGCGGCGGCTCGATCATGGCCAAGTGGTGCCTGGCCCACCACCGCGAGAGTTTCCTCTACGAGCACTTCGAGGACATCTGCGAGATCATGCGCGCCTATGACGTCTCCTTCTCGCTGGGAGATGGCCTGCGGCCTGGATCGATCGCCGACGCCAACGACGCCGCTCAGTTCGCCGAACTGGAGACCCTGGGCGAGCTGACCAAGGTCGCCTGGAAGCATGGCGTGCAGGTGATGATCGAAGGGCCCGGCCACGTGCCGATGCACAAGATCAAGGCCAACATGGACAAGCAGCTGGCCGCCTGCCACGAGGCGCCGTTCTACACGCTCGGGCCGCTCACAACGGACGTCGCCCCCGGCTACGATCACATCACCAGCGCCATCGGCGCGGCGATGATCGGCTGGTTCGGCACGGCCATGCTCTGCTACGTCACCCCCAAGGAGCACCTGGGGCTGCCCGACCGCGAAGACGTCAAGCAGGGGGTGATCGCCTACAAGATCGCCGCCCACGCCGCCGATCTCGCCAAGGGCCATCCCTCCGCCCGCGCCTGGGACGACGCCCTCTCGCGCGCCCGCTTCGAGTTCCGCTGGGAAGACCAGTTCAACCTCGGCCTCGATCCGGAAACCGCGCGCGAGTTCCACGACGAGTCCCTGCCCAAGGAGGCGCACAAGACCGCGCACTTCTGCTCGATGTGCGGACCCAAGTTCTGCTCGATGAAGATCAGCCAGGACATCCGCGACGCCGCAGCAGCACAGAACGACGTGGCCGCCGCCGGCATGGCCGAAATGGCCGAGAAGTTCCGCGAAGGTGGCGGGGAAATCTACGTCGAGGCGAAGGGTTAGGCTTTCCTTCCGGTCCCCGCGCGGCGAAACACGCCTTCACACGACCGACACAGCTTCCGAGGTATGTCAGGCTGGAGCTTGAGCGTACCCGCCTCGAGGCTGGGAGGATCTGATGAAGCTGTCGGTGGTTCGCGCAGCCCTGCCGGGTCTTCTCCTGTGGATCGCCAGCGCAGGCTACGGGCAAGCTGAACCGATCCCCTCGTGCGTCCTACCGCATGACCTCGCGCCGGTCGCGGCCGAGCCGCCGCCGGCCGCGGAGGTCCAGGCGGCCATCCCTGTCGCGTCCTACGTGCTGTCGCTGAGCTGGGCGCCCGAATACTGCCGCTCGCACGGCCAGGACCCGAATGCGGCCATGGAGTGCCGAGACAACGCGTTCGGCTTCATCGTCCATGGGCTCTGGCCAAACGGAGCTGGGCAGGTTCATCCCCGCTTCTGTCATCCGCCATCGTCCGTGGACGTCGCCACGCTGAAGGCCAGCCTGTGCATGACGCCCTCGGCCCACCTGCTGCAGCACGAGTGGGCGGCGCACGGGACCTGCGGCTGGCCGAGCCCCGCGGCATATTTCGCGAAGGCGCGCGCTCTTCGCGCGGCCCTCAACGCGCCGCGCCTGGCGCCGGGACCTGGCGGCGAAATGACGGCGGGCCAGGTCCGCGCCGCCTTCATCGCGCAGAACAGGAACCTCAAGCGCTCCGAACTCTACATCCAGGTCGGACCGGACCGCCGCTTCCAGGAGGTCCACGTCTGCTACGATCTCCACTTTGCGCCGGCGTCCTGTGTCGGCGGCCACGGGGCAGATGACGCCGAGGCGGTCAGGATCGCGCCGATGAAGGGCGACTGACTGCGCGCCGCAACGCGGCTTTGGCCACGTCCGCACAGAATCCTTGGAGCGGGACCAAACAGGTGTAATCTCCACATGCAGATAAGGGAGGCGTCCCCATGCCGGGACGCGCATTGGACCGGCGCACCTTCTCGGCCCTGGCGCTCGCCGCGGCCTTCGGGTCTCGTCGTGCTTTCGCCGATCCCAGCACCGGATCGCGGCTTCCTTCAGAGGATGACATCTACCAGCCGCCGACGACGCTCGCCCTGGTGGCGGACCTGTACTCACGGATGACCGCGCCGCTCAAGGTGGACGACCATGGGCCGTTCCCGTTCGTCGTCGACACGGGCGCCAACCAGTCGGTGATCTCCTCCGAGCTCGCGGCGCGCCTCAGCCTGCCCCGCGACGCGCCGTCGCTGCTCAATGGCGTGGCGGGCGTGGAGATGGCGCCCACGACCGTCGCCCAGTTGGGCCTGGGCCGGCGTACGCGGCGCAAGACGCCTCTCTTCGTGCTGCCCCGCGCCGCCATCGGCGGCGACGGGATGCTCGGGCTCGACGGCCTGGAGGGCCAGAGGCTGGTGCTCGACTTCAAGCGCCGCACCCTCGAGATAGACACGGGTCCGCGCCGCGGACTCGAATCGCGGACAGTAGTGATGCATGCGCGCCGTCGCGATGGTCAGCTTACCCTCGTCGACGCGGACCTGGACGGGATCGCGATCACCGCCTTCATCGACTCGGGCGCCCAGAGCACCATCGGCAACCGCGCGCTCCAGCGCCTGGCGTCGCTGCGGGAGCCGACAGACCTTTGGAGGGTGGCGCCCATCGTGAGCGTCACCGGCCAGACGATCGACGGCGACATGGCCGAGCTGCCGCACCTGCGCATCGGCGGACTCACCCTGCCCCGTTGGAACGTCGCCTTCGCAGACCTGCACACCTTCCAGCTTTGGGACCTGACGGAGCGGCCGGCGATCCTGATCGGCGTGGACATCCTCTCGCGGTTTGAGAAGGTCACGCTCGACTTTGCCCACAACGAGGTGAGCTTCAGGCTCCCGGACATTGGCAACGTCCGACAGATCCACGCCTGACCGTCCGTGATGCGCCGGTGAGCCGGATGGCGGACTCGCCTATATGTTCCGCCGATGCCTGACGATGTCGCCGCAACGCCGCTCACTAGCGCCGCCCTGATCCGCGACGAGGTGCGCCGTCTGCCCGACGCGCCCGGTGTCTACCGCATGTTCGGCGATGGCGGCGAGGCGCTCTACGTCGGCAAGGCGCGCAGCCTGAAGAAGCGGGTGATCCAATACGCCCAGGGCCGGTTCCACACCAACCGCATCGCCCTGATGGTCGACCTCACGCGGTCGATGGAGTTCACCACCACCCGCACTGAAGCGGACGCCCTGCTGCTCGAGATCAACCTGATCAAGCAGCTGAAGCCCCGCTTCAACGTCCTGCTGCGCGACGACAAGAGCTTCCCCGAGATCGTCATCCGCCGCGAGCACCCGGCGGCCCAGCTGCGCAAGCACCGCGGCGCCCATACCATCAAGGGCGACTACTTCGGCCCCTTCGCCAGCGCCTGGGCGGTCAACCGCACGCTCAACACCCTGCAGAAGGCCTTCCTGCTGCGCTCCTGTTCCGACAGTGTGTTCGAAAGCCGCACGCGGCCGTGCATGCTGCACCAGATCAAGCGCTGTTCGGCGCCCTGCGTGGAGCTGATCTCCCAGGCCGACTACGACGCGCTCGTGGACGAGGCCGAGGCCTTCCTGCGCGGCAAGAGCCGGGCGGTGATCGCTCGCATGAGCGGCGACATGGAGGCGGCCGCCGAGGCGCTGGAGTTCGAACGCGCCGCGCGCCTGCGCGACCGGATCCGCGCCCTCGCCTCCGTCGCCCAGGAGACGCACGTCAACGCCGAGAGCGTGGATGAGGCCGACGTCTTCGCCCTCTTTGCCGAAGGCGGCCAGGCGTGCGTCCAGGTCTTCTTCTTCCGCGCCGGCCAGAACTGGGGCAACCGCGCCTATTTCCCCCGCGTGGACAAGTCCGACACGGACTCCGAGATCATGTCGGCCTTCCTCGGCCAATTCTATGAGGACAAGCCGATCCCCCGGCTGATCCTGTCGAACGTGGAGCCGCTGGAGGGCGAACTCCTGCGTGAGGCCTTTTCGATGAAGGCCCACCACAAGGTCGAGATCGCCCTGCCCCGGCGCGGGGAGAAACGCGAGCTCGTCGACCACGCCTTCACCAACGCCCGCGAGGCGCTCGGCCGCAAGCTCGCGGAGGGCTCGGCGCAGACCAAGCTCCTGGCGGCGGTTTGCGAGACCTTTGGACTGGAGGGGAACCCGGAAAGGATCGAGGTCTACGACAACTCCCACATCATGGGCACGAACGCCGTCGGCGGCATGATCGTGGCGGGTCCCGAGGGGTTCCAGAAGAACCAGTACCGCAAGTTCAACATCCGCAGCACGGACATTACCCCCGGCGACGACTACGGCATGATGCGCGAGGTCCTGCGCCGGCGGTTCGCGCGCCTGGCCAAGGAAGAGGAAGCCGGCGAGGCGCCGCCGCGCCCGGACCTCGTCCTGATCGACGGCGGCGCGGGCCAACTCGCCGCCGCCCAGGAGGTGATGGCGGACCTCGGCGTCGACGACATCGCAGTCGTGGGCGTCGCCAAGGGACCCGACCGGGACGCGGGGCTGGAGCGGTTCTTCCTGCCCGCCAAGCCGCCGTTCATGCTCGAGCCCAAGAGCCCGGTGCTCTACTACCTGCAGCGGCTGCGCGACGAAGCCCACCGCTTCGCCATCGGCGCCCACCGCACGCGGCGGGCCGCCGACATGAGAAAGAACCCGCTGGACGAGATCGAGGGAGTCGGGCCGGGACGCAAGAAGGCCCTGCTGCACGCCTTCGGCTCCGCCCGCGGCGTGTCTCGGGCGTCAGTCGAGGACCTCGTCAAGGTCGACGGCGTCAGCGAACCCCTCGCCCAGCGCATCCACGCCTTTTTCCACAAGAGCTGAAGCCGAGGCTGATTCCTTGTCCCTCCCCTTGGGGAGGGACCGAACGGGGACGTTGTCAGGCGGCGTGGTTGGAGAGTACTGGCGGAGCGGTCGTGCCGTTGCGGGCGCGCGGTGGGGCTGAAGGCGCCGCGCAGAGTTCGCCCAGCGCTTCGCGCAGGGCCGTGTCCAGGGGCGTGTGCGGTTCCTCGCCGAGGAAGGCCACGAGCTTGCCGTTGGCCAGGGTGATCGGCGCGCGCCAGAGGTAGCGCATCTCCATGAGCTCGCGCATCGTCTCGTTCCACAGGCCCATCAGGCGGACCAGCGGCCAGGGGAAGGGAAACGCCGGCAGCCGCGCGTTCCCGCTTGCCCGCCGCAGCGCCGCCAGGAGCTGCGCCGGCGTGAGGACGTCGCCCCGGAAGTGGAACACCTCGAAGGCGCCCAGCTCGTCGGCGCGGTCCAGCAGGGCTGCGGCTGTCTCGCCCAGGTCGGGCAGATAGGCGAACGCCCGCGGAATGTCCTTTGGCCCGGGGCGGAACAGGGCCGTCGGCCGACCTCGGGACCGCAGGACCAGCCAGTCGAGGGCGCTGCTGGCGCCGCCCGCACCGAAGAAGTCGCCGGCGCGCACGACGAGGACTCGCACGCCGCGCGCCGAGGCCGCCCGCAGGCGCGCCTCCATCTCGACGCGGATTTTCCCCTTTCGGGTGGCCGGCCGCTGCGGCGCGTTCTCGTCGAGGTCGGCGCCGGCGTTGGGGGCGAAGTTGTAGACGGATGCGGGGACGAGGAGCCGCGCGCCGACCGCTTCGGCCGCCGCGATCGACGCGTCGACCATCGGCAGGACCGTCGCCTTCCAGTTGCGATACGCGGGGGGATTCACCGCGTGGACGATCAGGTCTGCGCCCTCGGCCGCGGCGACAACGCTGGCCTTGTCCAGCGCATCGCCCTTGATCCACTCGATCGGCATCGCCGGACCAGTCTTTCGCCGGGCGGTCTCCGGATCGCGCGTCAGGGCGCGGATGCGCCAGCCGTGCTTGAGCAGGGCGGCGACGGTGTGGGAGCCGAAGGCGCCGGTGGCGCCCAGAACCAGGGCGCGGCGTGGTTCGGCCGTGGCAGGGGAAGATTGGAGGCTCATGTCGGGGCTCCTTGGCTGGACCTCAGGCCCCCAAGGTCGGCTCTTTTTCGCTCATCCGGAATTGGCGAAGCCTGAAGGGTCGCTATACAGTTCCGTATGGCTGCGCCGGACTGGGACCATTATCGATCGATGCTGGCGGTGATCGACGCCGGCAGCCTGTCCGGAGCGGCCCGCGTCCTCGACCTGTCGCAGCCCACGGTCGGGCGCCACGTCGAGGCGCTGGAAGCAGCCCTTGACGCGCCGCTGTTCACGCGGTCCGCCACAGGCCTCAATCCCACGCGCCTGGCCCTGGCCCTCGAACCGCACGCCCGGGCCATGGCCGCGGCGGCCGAGACGCTCGCCCGCACCGCCGCCGGCGACCCCGACAGCGCCCGTGGCGTCGTGCGCGTGACGGCCAGCGAGATCGTCGCCGTCGAGGTTCTCCCTGAGATCCTCACCCGGTTCCGCCACGCCCACCCGCTGATCGACATCGAGCTCTCGGCCGCCAACCGGCAGGAGGATCTTCTGCGCCGCGACGCCGATGTCGCGGTGCGGATGGTGCGCCCTGCCCAGGACGCACTCCTGGCGCGCCGCATCGGCGAGGTCCGCATCGGCATGTTCGCTCACCGCGACTACGTCGAGCGGTTCGGCGCGCCGGAAAGCATCGAGGACCTTCGCCGCCACACGGTGATCGGCTTCGACCGCGGCCAGATCATCCCCTCCGCCCGCGCGTCGGTGAACATAGACATCACGCCCGAGCTCTTCGCCCTGCGCACCGACAGCGACATCGCCCAGATCGCCGCCCTTCGCGCCGGCTTCGGGATCTGCGCGCTCCAGGAGCCCCTGGCCGCCCGCGAGCCCGACCTCGTCACGGTGCTTCCAGGCCAGGTCAGCTTCGCCCTCGAAGTCTGGGTCGTGATGCACGAGGACCTGCGCGCCGACCGCCGCGCGAGGCTGATGTTCGACCATCTGGTCGAGAGCATGACGGCCTATCTACGCAGCGGCCCCTGAACCCAGGCCCGGCGGCGTCCAATCGCGGCGCCTTGAATCCGCCGGCCGAACCAACTAGGTGTCCGCCCTCGCCGACAGGCGGCGCGCGCTCGTAGCTCAGCTGGATAGAGCATCAGACTACGAATCTGAGGGTCGGGCGTTCGAATCGCTCCGAGCGCGCCAATTTTTCAATAACTTACGGACGGCCACCGTTCTCACATCGGGATCTAGAACGGTGTCTAGAACGGCATTCCCCTCACAGCGCTACGGGGCGGTGGGTGCGGCCGTCGGATACATTCGGCCCAAATTGGCAGGTGGTTGAATCCGCTTGTTTGACCGTCGCCATAGTGGCGCTGCCCTTGGCCATCGCCATAGAATCGGGCGTCTCGCCGCAGCTGGGCCTCTCCCCCTCCCTTCGCAACCGCACGAACGCGTGGTCGGTGGACATGAAACGAGCGAGCATCGGCGCTATCAGCTTGTCCGGCGCGATCGCCTTGCCGGCGCCGTGTCGACCCAGGGCCTCGACGAGATCGCGGTGCAACGCCGCCGGGCGACGCAGACCGATCGGCGCCCAGGCCGTCGGCGATTAGACTCCCCGTCGCGCCGGCGCATCGAGCACGCGCCGCACGCGGGCGGCCATCTGCTCGAAGGTGAACGGCTTGGGCAGCAGGTCGACGCCGGGGTCGAGGCGGCCTTGGTGAACTATGGCGTTGCGCGAATATCCCGTGGTGTAGAGCACCTTCAGCCCCGGACGGATCCCCGCGGCCTCGGCTGAAGATCGAGCCGTCGTCGGACGGCCGCCAGCCGGCGGCCGCGGCGCACGCCCTAGCCGTATTCCACTTCAAAGCCCGCGGCCTGCGGGCGTAGAACAGCACCATCCGCCGAGGTGTTCTGGACGCGGTGCGTCGATCATGCCCGGCCGGCGACCTTCACGGTCGGTGCTTGAGGCCCGTACGAGGTCAGGGACGAGACGATGGCGGATAAGGTCATGTCCGGGTTCGGCGCCCATTTCGCCACCGAGGCGGTCCCCGGGGCCCTGCCCGTCGGGCGCAACAATCCCCAGAAGGCTCCGTTCGGGCTCTATGCCGAGCAGCTCTCCGGGACCGCCTTCACCGCGCCGCGCTCGGAGAACCGCCGGTCCTGGCTCTACCGCCTGCGCCCCACGGCCGATCACCGCCCCTGGACCCCCTTTTCGGGCCGGACCTTGATCCGTTCCGGTCCGTTCGACGAAGCGCCACCCAGCCCCAACCGCCTGCGCTGGGACCCCATGCCCTCCCCGGCGGCGCCCACCGACTTCGTCGACGGACTGGTGACCTATGCGGGCAATGGCGATGTCGGCGAGGGAGCGGGCGTGGGCATCCACCTCTACGCCGCCAACCGGCCGATGACCCGCCGCTGTTTCTTCAGCGCCGATGGCGAGATGCTGATCGTCCCGCGCCAGGGCCGGATCACCCTGTTGACCGAACTGGGTGTCCTGGACGTCGCCCCGCTGCAGATCGCCGTCATTCCCCGCGGCGTGAAGTTCCGCGTCGAGCTGCCGGACGGCGAGGCCCACGGCTATGTGGCGGAGAATTACGGGGCGTTGTTCCGGCTGCCCGAGCTGGGCCCGATCGGTTCGAACGGTCTGGCCAATGTGCGGGATTTCGAGACCCCGGCCGCCTGGTTCGAAGACGAGGCTGGGCCGTTCGACGTGGTGCAGAAGTTCCAGGGCGGATTGTGGACGACGACCCTCGATCGCTCGCCGCTGGATGTCGTCGCCTGGCACGGCAATCTCGCGCCGTACCGCTATGACCTCGCCCGCTTCAACACCATCAACACGGTCAGCTACGACCACCCCGATCCGTCGATCTTCACCGTCCTGACTTCGCCGAGCGATACGCCGGGCGTGGCCAACTGCGATTTCGTGATCTTCCCGCCCCGCTGGATGGTGGCCGAGGACACCTTCCGGCCGCCCTGGTTCCATCGCAACGTAATGAGCGAGTTCATGGGCCTGATCGAGGGCGAGTACGACGCCAAGGCCGCGGGCTTCGCCCCGGGCGGGGCAAGCCTGCACAACTGCATGAACGGCCACGGCCCGGACCGCGAAAGCTACGCCAAGGCCGTCGCCGCCGAGCTGAAGCCGCACAGGATCGAGGGCGCCACGGCCTTCATGTTCGAAAGCCGCCATGTCATCCGCCCGACGAAATGGGCGATGGAAACGCCGCTGCTGCAGAGCGATTACGACGCGTGCTGGCTGGGATTCGCCAAGGCGGACCTGCCGCGATGAGCGCGATCCTGCACAGCTATTGGCGCTCGACGGCATCCTACCGTGTGCGGATCGCGCTCAACCTCAAGGGCATCGCCCATGATCAGCACACCCATGACCTGCGTCAGGGCGCGCAGCGAAGCG
>DATBEN010000144.1:0-19852 GCA_036276055.1 Caulobacteraceae bacterium | reverse complement strand
GTGCGCGCGGGCGAGCGTGTCCTCGACATCGGCTGCGGCTGCGGCCACACGACCCTTTCCCTCGCAAGCGCGGTGGGATCGCGGGGGAAGGTCGTCGGGGTCGACGTCTCCAGGCCCATGCTGGAGATCGCCCGTCGCCGGGCCGCCGGAAACGGAGCTATCGAGTTCCTCGAAGGCGACGCCCAGACGGTCGATATGGGAACCGGGGAATCCGACGCGGCGTATTCGCGCTTCGGGGTGATGTTCTTTGCCGATCCTACCGCCGCCTTCCGCAACATCCGCCGCGGGGTCCGCGCAGGCGGACGCCTCGGCTTCGTGTGCTGGCGCCCGCTCGCCGAGAACCTCTGGATGCGGGGACCGGCCGAAGCCGCCGCGCCCTTCCTGCCGCCGTCGGCGCCGCCGGACCCGGAAGCCCCCGGCCCCTTCGCGTTCGCGGATGACTCGCGCGTGCGGCGCATCCTCGAGGCCGCCGGCTGGGGAAGGGTCGAGATCCGACCCCATGACGTCTCCATCGGGGCGGGCGGCCTGGAAGACACCCTCTCGCTCATGATGAAGGTCGGGCCGCTGGGAGCGAGGCTAAGAGAAGCGCCCGAGGCTGCGCCCCGCGTCGTTGACGCCGTGCGCCGGTTCCTCATGCGCCACGAGAGGCCCGACGGAGTCCGGCTGGCGGCCGCGGCGTGGATCGTCACGGCGGTCGGCGAATAACGAGCCGGAAACGTCCGTACGCGCCGTCACCGTCGGTGTGGCCGATCGACGCGACCGCCGTTCGGCCGTCTGTCGGATTCCGCATCTGGCTGCCCGCGCGGCCGGCGCCGCTCTCTGGCGAGGGTCGGCGATTTCATTCTGAAGAGAAGACCCCTCTCTTCTGAACGAGAACTCCTGCAAATTGGAATCTATGGCGCTTCCCGCCGGGGCGGTAGATCGCTAGCTCAACCGAGATGGATGGTTCCAATATGCAATGGACCAGCGGACCCGAGACCTGCGCCGGACGCAAGGCGTCGAGGCTGGTGGTCGAGGCGCGCGGCGCAGTCGCCCTGGTGACCAACGCCCATAGCGAACTTGGCCAGGCGTTCGTCGACGGACTGCTCGAGCGGGGCGCCGCGAGGATCTATGCCATCGGCGCCGCCTCCGGCGGCGTGGCGGACGACCGCGTGCGTGCGCTGAGGGCGGACATGACCTCGGCCGCTGGCGTCGCCCGGGCGGTGGATCTCTGTCTCGACGTCAATTTGCTGGTGGCGCACCAGCCATCGCAGCGCTCGATATTCGGCCTCGCCCGACGGGAATTGGACAGCACAGTCTATGACGTGATGCGTCTGGCCCGGGCCTTCGCGCCGCGGTTGGCCCGCAATGGCGGGGGCGGACTGGTGAACGTGCTGCCGTCCGCGGCGCGCGGCGCGCGAGGCGCAGGCCTGGGGGGAAGAGCGGTGGGCGCGGCGGCTCTGGCGGTCACCGAAGCTCTCCGCACGGAGCTGAAGGCCCAGGGAACCGCTGTGCTCGGGGTTCATCCCGGCGACTGGGGCTTCGCCGGCGCCAGCGAAGGCCGTTCGGGCGCAGCGCGTCGTCTGGTCAGGCTAGCGCTCGACGCGCTTTGCGCCGGTCAGCCTCAGGTGTTCGCCGACTCGCCGACGGAAGAGGCGTGGGCCTTCATGACGGACCGTTCGCTCGCCCACGCCGCCGTTTTGTGATCTCCGCGGGACCCTGGTTCGGCGCGACCGACCCGTCCCTGCCGGATTCAGCGCTCAATGAGGCCGGGTTCGCGGCCCCGCGCCGCGCCGTCGTTGTCCGGATCGGCCGTTCGCTCGACCGCATTTGCCTGTACCAAGTCACGGCGCGCCTTAAGGAGTTCCGGCCGGCGGCGTGAGGTCAGCCTTGGCGGGAGATGAGGGGCGCCATGTCGAGGGAGGAGCCGACCACGCGCCCGACCTGGCTGCAGCGCTATGTCCTGCCGGGTCTCGCCTTCAAGGCGGTGGTCATCGGGGGCGGATACGCCACCGGGCGAGAGTTGGCGGAGTTCTTCCTGCCCAGCGGCCCGGTCGGCGGCCTGCTGGCCATGCTGACGGCCGTAGCGGTCTGGAGCGGCGTGTGCGCCCTGACCTTCGCCTTCGCGGTCCGGTTTCGCCTGCTGGACTACCGCGCCTTCTTCGGCCGGCTGCTCGGCCGAGGCTGGTTCCTCTTCGAACTGACCTATTTCGCCCTGGTGCTGCTGATCCTGGCGGTGTTCGCGGCGGCGAGCGGCGCCGTCGGTCAGGCTCTGTTCGGCTGGCCCTCGCTCGTTGGCGCCGGGCTGCTCCTGACCGCCATCGCCATCTTTGTCGCGTTCGGCGCTCCGGCCGTCGAGCCGCTTTTCAAGTGGGTCTCGGTGCTGCTCTACGGGACCTACGCCGTCTTTCTGAGCCTCAGCCTGTGGAAGTTCGGCCCGATGATCGGCGCGCACCTGAGGGGGACGCCGGGAAACGGCTGGCTCATCGGCGGACTCACCTATGCTGGCTACAACGCCGTCGGCGCGGTCGTCATCCTGCCCGTGCTTCGCCATCTGCGCAGCGAGCGCGAGGCGGTGCTGGCAGGCGTGGCGGCTGGCCCGCTGGCGATGATCCCGGGCTTCTTCTTCTTCCTGTCGATGATCGCCTGGTATCCGGAGGTCGGGCGCAGCCCCCTGCCGTCCGACTTCCTGCTGTTGAAGATCGGCATCCCCATCGTCCGGCTGCTGTTCCAGGCGATGATCTTCTTCGCCCTCCTGGAGAGCGGCGTCGGCGTTGTTCACGCAATCATGGAGCGCGCGCGCCACGCCTTGAAAGCGCGGACGGGGCGCGAACCCGGCCGCTGGGTCCGCGGCGCCGTCGCCCTCGCGGCGCTGGCGACGGCCGTCGTCGCAGCGCAGGGGATCGGCCTCGTCGACCTCATAGCCAAAGGCTATCGATTCATCTCGTGGGTGCTGATCGCCATCTTCATTGGGCCGGTCGTCGTCGTCTCGGCCTGGCGCCCGCGCGCCATCTATGGCCCGGAGCCGGATGCGTTCGCGCGCAAGTGAGGCGGGCCCGGCCCCCGACGGGTGAGGCCGCGCGTCAGCGCGAAAGCGAGGAGGCCGGAGACGGCGAGGCTCACGACCATGGCGACCAGCGAAGCTTCGGGTCCGAACGCGCCGCCTGTCACAAGGGTGGGGCCGTGCAGGGCGATCGGAAAGACGCCCCGGGCGGCTCCGCCTGAGACCGCGGCGCCGAAGACCCCGCCCTCGCAGAAGTTCCAGCCGAGATGGATGCCGATCGGGAACCACAGGCTGCGGGCGTAGGCGAAGGCCAGCCCCAGCAGCAGACCCGCCTCCACGGCGATCGCCAGGGTGCTGGTGACCGTTGCGCCGGGGTTGAAGGCATGCAGCAGGCCGAACACGACCGCGGACACGAACAGGGCCGCGCCGCGCCCCGCGAGCCTCTCCACCGCCTGATAGAGTGCGCCGCGGAAGACGATCTCCTCCGACACGGCCGCGCCAAGGCTGGCGATGAACATCATCGGCGCTGCGGCCAGGCCGGCGTATCCGCCCACCCGCGCCACCCCCGCCTCCATGAGAACACCGACGACGAGGCAGAACATGCCAAGGCCGACGGCCAGTCCGCCAAGACTCCAGCGCACGGCTCCTGCCGCCGAGACCTCGTCCGCCCGGCGCCGTTCGACGAGGCGCACGCCGAGCCGCAACCCAGCCACCGAGACGACGGCCACCACGACGAACGCGCTCGCTCGGATAGCCGGGCGGGCGGCGGGGAACAGTCGCGCCAGAGCCGGATAGGCGACGGCGAGGGCGACGACCCTGAAGGCGAAGATCAGGACGCCCGTCAGGACGAGCCCCGCCGCGACGGTCAGGCGCTGTCTTGCTGATGGAGAGGCGGGCGCGGGCAAGCGACTTTCCAGATCGGAACCGGCTCTACACTCGCAGCACAGCTCCCTGCGGTCGAGTGGGTGCGGCGCCGCACGCTGGGCGCGCGCGCCTTCGATCAGCCGCTCGCGCTTGCCGCCCGCGCGACGTCGGCCGCGCTGATGCCCTCGAGGGCCAGGCCGTAGGCGACGCCCTCGTCGATGACGCGGCGAAGCTTCTGGGTCAGGGCGGAGCGCGTGTAGCGCAGTGTGAGGGGAGGCAGCTTCGCGAGCCCCTCGGCGATCTCCCGGGCCCGGGCGAGCAGCCTGTCCGCCGGAACGATCTCGTTCACCGCGCCCCAATCCTTGGCCGTCGCGGCGTCCAGTTCCTGGCGCGTGAGGATGAAGTAGCGGCCCCTGATGCCGCCAATCGCCTCCTGCCATACCAGATGGACACCATCTCCCGGCACGATGCCGAAGTCGAAGTGCGGCTTGTCCTGGAAGACCGTCGATGGCGTGGCCAGGACGATATCGCAGAGCAGGATGTACTCTGAGTGCAGCCGGGTCGGTCCGTTCACCGCGGCGATCATGGGCGCCTCGATGTCCAGGATGTTCATGAGGACTTTCCGGCCCTCGCGATAAATCTTGTCGTAACCTTGGGGCGTGAAGAAATCGAAGCCATCGGGGGTGATCGTCTCCATGAACGCGTCGCCGCTTCCGGTCAGGATGACCACACGGTTATCCCGGTCCGAGCCGATCTCGTGGAACAGGCCGACGAACTGCTCGTGTGTGTGCCCGTTGAAGACGAGCACCCCGCCGTTGGTATGCAGCGCCACCTCAAGCACGCCGCTGGGGGACCGCGTGAGGCGTGCGTTGGGGAAGCGGTCGCGATAACTCTCAAAGCGATTCACGTACGGTCTCCGATATCGATTGCTGGGTTGCGCCCTTTGTCCCGGCCGCTTCGGGAGGCACGTTCGACAACAGCAGGCCCAGGCCCTCGGCCATGGTCGGGTGTGCGAAGATGGCGTCGCGGACGTCCGGGAAGGGCAGTGCGGCGAGGATCGCCAACTGCATGGCGCCCAGCAGTCCGTCGGCGTCGGCGCCGATCATGGTGAAGCCGAGGATGCGCTCGTCGCTCGCGCCCACGAGGGCCTTCATGAAGCCTTTGTTCTCCCCCGTCGTCAGTGTCCGGAGTACATTGCTCGTCGGCAGGGTGGCCACCCGCACCGGGACGTCGAGACGGCGCGCGTCGCCTTCGCTCAGGCCCACCCGGACCAGCTCCGGATCGGTGAACATGCAGTAGGGGATCAGCCGATCGCGGGTGCTGCGGCTCCCGCCCGCGAGGTTGTCGCGGACGATGGTGAAGTCGTTCACCGAGACGTGGGTGAACTGAGGACTGCCGGCGCATTCGCCCAGCGCCCATACGCCCGGCGCGCTCGTCTGCAGCCGCTCGTTCACACGAACATAGCCGCGGTCGTCCAGCTCGACGCCGGCCTCCGCCAGGCCGATGCCCGCCGTGTTCGGCGTGCGGCCGACCGCGACCAGCAGGTGGCTGCCTTCGATCGTCTCTTCGCCCGATCCCGTCCGGATGACCAGGCTGACCGCCTCGCCGGAGCGGCCGCGCACAGCACGCGGCTGGGCGCCCAGATGGAACCGCACGCCCTCCTCGGTGAGGATCCGCTGCATCTCCTCGGCGACGTCGGGGTCCTCGCGGGCGATCAGCCGCGGGCCCTGTTCGACGACCGTGACCTGCGCGCCAAAGCGGCGGTGCGCCTGGGCGAGTTCGAGGCCGACATAGCCGCCGCCCAGGACGATCAGGTGCGAGGGGACGCGATCGAGCTCCAGCGCCTCGATGTGCGTGAGCGGCTCTGCCGCTGCGAGACCCGGGATGTTGGGAATCGTTGCGTGGGTTCCGACGTCGAGGATCACCTGATCCCCGGTCAGCCGACGGGTCCCGCCGTCGTTCAGGCTCACTTCGAGGGTCTTGGGCGCCACAAAGCGACCTTCGCCCATGATCAATTCGGCGCCGCTGGCCCGATAGTTGTCGAGGTGCGCGTTGACCGAGCCGGCGACCATGTCACGCTTGCGCTGGCGGACCTTGACCATGTCGACCGAGACAGGCCGGTCGCCAAGGCCGAATTCGTCGCCGTGACGGGCGAGGTGCGCCACCTTGGCGCTCCAGATTTCGTTCTTGCTTGGCAGGCAGGCGATATTCGGACACGAACCGCCGACCCAGCGGCGTTCCACCGTCGCCGTCCGCCGTCCGGCCTGCCCCAAAGTCCAGGCGAGCAGCTTGCCGCCCTGTCCGCTACCTAGGATCAGGATTTCAAAGTGTTGGGCATCCGGCATGGTTACTCTCTCCCGGGTTGCAACATCTCACTGCGGATCCGCGTCGCTTTGGTAGGCTAGACCTGACGACTTGCGGCTCACCATGTCGGTCAAACTCATAGGAGTTATTCCCAAGTGGAATGGCGGCCGGACGCGGACTCGGATCACGGAAGGACAAGACGATGAACGTGCGTCGCTTCGAGATCCGCATCGCCGAGGAAACGCTCGAGGACCTGAACCGGCGCCTCCGAACGACCCGCTTGCCGGCGGCCATCGACGCCGAGGGGTGGGACGACGGCGCCAGCCTGGCCTTCATGCGGTGCCTCGCGGACTATTGGCGCGACCGCTTCGACTGGAGAGCGCAGGAAGCGCGGCTGAACCGCCTGCCGCAGCACCTGGCGACGATCGAGGGCCTGGACATCCACTTCGTCCACCAGAGCGGCAAGGGGCCGGCGCCGCTGCCGCTGGTCCTGACCCATGGCTGGCCGGGCTCCTTCATCGAGATGGAGCAGATCATCCCACTCCTGACCGATCCCGCGGCCCATGGCGGCGACCCGGCCGACGCCTTCGATATCGTCGCGCCCTCGCTGCCGGGATATGGCTTCTCCCAGCCGCCGGCCGGGCCGGGCCTCAACACGCGCCGCATCGCCGAGCTGTGGCGCAGCCTGATGAGCGGGCTTGGCTATGCCCGCTTCGCGGCCCAGGGCGGCGACATCGGGGCCGGCGTCTCGGCATGGCTCGTACGCCGCTTTCCGGAGAACCTCGTCGGCGCCCACCTCAACTTCATCCCCGGCAGCTATCGGCCGCCACTCGGTCCGGACCAGCCTGCCGTCACCGATGAGGAACAGGCCTATCTGGCGAGGGCCGCCGCCTGGGTCGCCGAGGAAGGCGCCTATTCAGCCCTACAGGCCACCAAGCCCCAGACTCTGGCCTATGCGCTGACGGACTCGCCGATCGGCCTCGCCGCATGGATGGCGGAGAAGTTCCGGACCTGGAGCGATTGCGACGGCGATATCGAGCGCGCCATCTCGATGGACGACCTGCTTGCCAACATCTCGATCTACTGGTTCGGCGGCGCGCTCGACGCCTCGCTCCGGTTGTACAAGGAGAACCGGCTTCAGCCGCTCGTCTTCGAACCCTTCGAACGCGTGGCGCCTCCGCTCGGCGTGGCGCTCTTCCCGCGCGAATTACCGACGCCGCCGCGCTCGTGGGTCGAGCGTGTCTTCAACGTGCAGCGGTGGACGGTCATGCCCAGGGGCGGTCATTTCGCAGCGCTGGAGCAGCCGGCGCTGCTGGCCGAGGACATCCGCGCCTTCTTCCGGCCGCTGCGCGGTTCAACGCCGCATCGGCGAGCCTGAGCCGGACGCCGGCGCCCGCCTCACAGCAGCTTCTCGATCGTGATCGGCAGGTCGCGGATCCGCTTGCCCGTGGCGTGGTAGACGGCGTTGGCGATCGCCGGCGCAACCGACACGGCCGTCAGCTCGCCCAGCCCCTTGGCGCCCAAAGGGCTCGCCTCCTCGTCGAAGCCGTCGACGAACAGCACCTCGAGTTCGGGAATGTCGGCGTTGGCCGGGATCAGATAGCCGGAGAGATTCCGATTGACGAAGCGACCCGTCGCCGGATCGGTCTCGGACTGCTCGAGCAGGGCCTGGCCGACGCCCCAGATCATCCCGCCGATCGCCTGGCTGCGCGCGGTCTTGGGGTTGATGATCCGGCCGGCGTCATAGGCGCCCAGCAGGCGGCTCATGCGCACCGTCCCGAAGTCTGGGTCGACCCGGACCTCCGCGAAGACGGCGCTGAAACTGAAGATCGCCTTGGGGCCGTTCGCCTCCTCGACGGGGTCGTAGGCGCCCTCGCCCTCGAGGCTTTGCAGCCCATTGGCGGCGAGCAGTTCGGCGTAGCTGGCGCTTCGGTTGATGGGCGCCGCCGTCAGGACACCGTCGGTCACGACGACATCTTGGGCCGTGGAGCCGGCGAAGGGCGCGTCCCGGCCGTTCAGCGCCAGGTCGATCGCCTTGTCGCGGGCTCCCTTCGCCGCCAGCATCACCGAAGCGCCGGCGTTGGCCATGGTCGCAGAGCCGATGGAGGCGTGCGAGGCGGGGAGCCGCGTATCGCCCAGGACGACCGCGACCCTCTCCAGGCTCATGCCCAGGACGTCGGCGGCGACCTGGCGCATCACGGTGTAGGTGCCGCCCCCGATCTCGTGCGAGCCGATCTCGACCAGCGCCGTCCCGTCGGCGTGGAGGGTCACGCGCGCCGCGGAGGGCCAGCGCCAATGGGTGTAGATCGCCGCCGCGACCCCCTGACCCACGAGCAGGCTGCCATCGCGCATGGACCGCGGCTCAGGCGAACGCCTGTCCCAGCCGAACCGGACGGCGCCTTCCTTCAGGCAGTCGCCCAGCGCCCGGGTGGAGAATGGACGGCCGCTGTGCGGATCGATCGCGGTGTCGTTCAACAGGCGCAGCGCCACGGGATCCACGCCGGTCGCGTAGGCCAGTTCGTCCATGGCGCTTTCCAGCGCGAAATGTCCGAGCGCTTCGTGCGGGGAGCGCATGGCCGTCGGCGTGTTGTGGTTCACACGGACGATCCGGTGCGTCGTCGAGATGCCCTCGGCGGCCGGCCACAGCGAGCGCGTGCCGAGCGCGGCGTATTCGATGTAGCCGTCGTACACGGACGTCGGAGAGATGCTCTGGTGGCGGATACCGGTGAGCCTGCCGGCCCGATCCGCCCCGAGCGATAGCGTCTGAATGGTGGCCGCCTGGCGGCCTACCATGGAATACATGTTCGCCCGCGTGAGCTGGAGGCGGACCGGGCGGCCGAGCCGCTTCGCCGCCGTTGCGGCCAGCAGGGTGTGGGGCCAGACGTAGGCCTTGCCGCCGAACCCCCCGCCGACGAATTTGGCCACCACGTTGATCTTCTCGGGCGGGACGCCAAGCACGATCGCGACCAGCGCCTGGGCCCCAAAGATGTGCTGGGTCGTCTCGTACAGCGTCAGGGAGCCGTCCGGGCTCCAGACCGCGGTCGTGGCGTGCGGCTCCATCTGGTTGTGATGGCGGTCCGCCGTCGTATAGGTCTGCTCGATCCTCACCGCTGCGACGGCGAGTCCCTTGTCCGCGTCTCCGACCGACGAGTTGACCGGCCAGAGAAATTGCGGCGGATCGAACGCCTCGTCCACAGAGCTCGGGCCGAACACGGCGGGAGTCCGCTCTGCGTAGTCGACCTCGATCAACGTCCCTGCGTAGGTCGCCTGGGCGAGGGTGGAGGCGACGACCAGGGCGATCGGTTGACCGGCGTAGTGGATCGCGTCGTCCTGAAGCGGCAGGTAGCCCTGACCATGCGGGTGGAGATGGCTCCAGGGGTTCGGCGTCGGATTCAGGCGCGGCATGTTCCGCCAGGTGAACACGGCGACGACGCCGGGCGCCTGTTCGGCGGCAGAGACATCGATCGACACAGTGCGACCATTGGCGATGACGCTTGGGACGATCGCCGCATGGAGAGCGCCATCGATCGCGATGTCCGCCGTGTACGAGGCCTCGCCGGCGACCTTGAGCCGGCCGTCCGCACGCGAGATGGCCTGTCCGACGATGCTCATGCGCGGGTCCCGGCGGTCTGAAGGGCGCGCAAGGCTGCGCGCTTGGCGAGCTCGATCTTGAAGGCGTTGTGGGCGAGGGGACGGGCCTGGGCGAACGACAGGGAGATCGCCGATCGCAGAGCCTCGGTGTCGTCCAGGACCGCGCCCCGCAGGGCCGCCTCGGTTTCGGCCAGACGCCACGGCTTGTGGGCGACGCCGCCGAGGGCCAGACGCGCAGAGCGGATCCGTCGCGCCTCGAGTTCGACCACCGCCGCGGAGGACACGAGGGCGAATTCGTAGGACTGGCGGTCCCTGATCTTCAGGTAGTGCGAGGCGCGCCCAGGAAAGCTGGCCGACACCTCGATCGCGACGATCAGGTCGCCCCGTTCGAGGACGTTGTCGCGCTCCGGCGTTTCACCGGGCAGGCGCGGGAAATCAGAAAAGGCGATCGACCGCTCCCCGAAGGGGCCGCGCACGATGACGCTCGCATCCAGCGTGGCGAGGGCGACGGCGAGATCGGAAGGACTGGTGGCGACACAGTCGTCGGACCAGCCGAAGATGGCGTGGTTGCGGTTGACGCCGTGAAGCGCGGAGCAGCCGGAGCCCGGCCGCCGCTTGTTGCAGGCCAGGCCGTCCTCGTCGCGGAAATAGGCGCAGCGCGTACGCTGCATGATGTTCCCGCCGATCGAGGCCATGTTGCGCAGTTGGCCGGACGCGGCGAACAGCAGCGCTTCAGCGATCACGGGGAAGCTGGCGCGGACTTCCGGGTGCGCCGCCAGATCGCCCATGCGCACGAGCGCCCCGATGCGCAGGCCCCCGTTCGGGAGCGCTTCGATCCCGGACATCCCAGGAAGATGGTTGATGTCGAGCAGCCGCCCTGGACGGGCGGCGCTGTCCTTGATCAGCCCAAGCAGGTCGGTGCCGCCGGCGATGAAGGCGAGTTCTGGATCCGCGGCGTGGGCGGCGATCGCCTGGGCGGGGTCTTCGGGTCTGGCGAGGGCGAGGACGCGCACCGCTCAACCCCTCCTGGCCGCGTCCGCGACCGCGTCGACGATGTTGGGATAACAGGCGCAGCGGCAGAGATTGCCGCTCATGCGTTCGCGGATCTCGGCGTTCGACAGGTCCGCCAGGGCGAAGGGACGGGCAAGATCCCTGGTGGCGGCGCTTGGCCAGCCCGCCCTGGCCTCCTCGATCATCGCGGCTCCAGACATGATCTGACCGGGCGTGCAGAAGCCGCACTGGAAGCCGTCGTGCTCGATGAAGGCCTGCTGGAGCGGATGGAGGTCTCCGTCTGACGCAAGGCCTTCGATCGTCGTGATCCGCCGGCCCTCCTGCATCGCCGCCAGCGTCATGCAGGACAGGATCCGCCACCCGTCTCGATGGACCGTGCAGGCTCCGCATTCGCCCCTGTCGCAGGACTTCTTGGTCCCGGTCAGGCCAAGGCTGTCGCGAAGCGCCTCCAGCAGGGTCGTTCCCGGCTCCACGACCAGTTCGCGCGCCTGGCCGTTGACCGTCAGGTCCACGTGGATCTTGCCCATCTTCCACACCATCGGCGGCGCCCTTTCCCTGCGTCCGCCGCCCCGGGATTTGCCTGGTCTGTCCATTTCCAATGCCCTTGGCGCCCGCGGACGCCGTTTCCAGATCGATGTCGCTTGAGGAGGCTAGACCCGACGTCTTGGCGCTCGCCACGCCGGTCGAATTCATAGGAGTTATTCCAAAGTGGAATAGCGAATTCAGGACTCGTATATTAGTGACCCTCTACTGTTGGGAGGCGCGGATATGGATCGGTTGGGGGCCATGGAGGCCTTCGTGCTCGTGGTCGACGCCGGCTCATTTTCGGCCGCGGCCCGACAACTGGACGTTGGTCAGCCGGCGCTCTCGAAGTCGATCGCCCAGCTCGAAAACCACCTGGGCGTGAAGCTGCTGGTCCGGACGACCCGCGGGCTTGCGCCGACCGAGGCCGGACAGAACTTCTACGAGGGCGCGCGTCGGGCGATCCAGGAAGCGGAGAAAGCGGAGCTGGTGGCCCGTGGCGCGAGCGCGGGTTTGACTGGCAAGCTGCGCGTCTCCGCGGCCGTCACCTTCGCGCGCATCCATCTGATGCCGCGGATCCCCGAGTTCCTGGCTCAGAATCCGGATCTCGAGATGGAGATCGTGCTCGACGACCGGAACGTCGACCTGCTGCGCGAGGGCATCGACGTGGCGCTGCGCATGGGCCGGCTTGTCGACTCCTCCCTCACCGCCCGCCGCATCGCCAGTTGCAGGCAGGTGGTCGTCGGGACCCCCGAATATTTCCGGCGCGCCGGCCTTCCCGAAGATCCGCGCGATCTCGCCAACCACGAGGCGGTGATCTATGCGCAGCGCGGCGGCGGCGCTGTCTGGCCGTTCCGGCGGGACGGCGCCGAGCTGACGGTCACCACCCGCGGACGCCTGCATGTCAGCGCCGCCGAGGGCGTGCGCGCAGCGGTGTTCGCCCACGCCGGGATCGCCATCACCTCGGAGTGGATGTTCGCGCCGGAGATCGCCGACGGCGTCGTCACGGCGGTGCTCGAAGACTGGGCGCTGCCGCCGATGGAATTGTGGGCGGTGTTTCCTTCAGGCCGGACTCCCGCCGCCAAGGCCCGAACCTTCGCCAATTTCGTGGAGCGCGTGCTGCGCGCTTCCGCGTCGACAGGCGAACGAGCGTCCTAGCCCACGACCCTCGCGGAACTCGGCAGGTCCAGCCCGTGGGTTCGCGCGCAGTCGATGGCGAGGTCGTAGCCGGCGTCGGCGTGGCGCATCACGCCGCTGGCCGGGTCGTTCCACAGCACCCGCGCGATCCGTCGGGCCGCGGCTTCGGTCCCGTCGCAGACGATGACCATGCCCGCATGCTGGGAAAAACCCATGCCCACCCCGCCGCCGTGGTGGAACGAGACCCAGGTCGCGCCGGAAGCGGTGTTGAGCAGGGCGTTGAGCAGCGGCCAGTCCGACACGGCGTCGGAGCCGTCGCGCATGGCTTCGGTCTCCCGGTTGGGCGAGGCCACCGAGCCGCTGTCGAGATGGTCGCGGCCAATGACGACCGGCGCCTTCAGTTCTCCGGAAGCCACCATCTGGTTGAACGCCAGGCCGACGCGGTCGCGATCGCCAAGCCCGATCCAGCAGATCCGCGCCGGCAGGCCCTGGAACTTGATCCGCCTTCTGGCCATGTCGAGCCAGTTGTGCAGGTGCGGGTTGTCGGGGATCAGCTCCTTCACCTTGGCGTCAGTGCGGGCGATGTCCTCCGGGTCGCCGCTCAGCGCCGCCCAGCGGAAGGGACCGATCCCGCGGCAGAACAACGGGCGGATGTAGGCGGGGACGAAACCTGGGAAGTCGAAGGCGTTGGAGACGCCGGCCTCCTTCGCCATCTGGCGGATGTTGTTGCCGTAGTCGACAGTGGGGACGCCGGCCGCCTGGAAGTTGAGCATGGCCTGGACGTGTTCGGCCATCGACGCCTTGGCCGCCTCTTCCACCTGCTTCGGGTCCTGGTCGCGCATGGCCACCCAGCGCTCGAGGGTCCAGCCTTTGGGCAGGTAGCCGTTGACCGGATCGTGGGCGGAGGTCTGGTCGGTCAGCAGGTCGGGGCGCACGCCGCGCCGGAACAGCTCCGGCACGACCTCGGCCGCGTTGCCGAGCAAACCCACTGAGACGGGCGATTTCTCGCGGCAAGACCGCTCGATGATCTCCAGCGCCTCGTCGAGGCTGGCCGCCCGCCGGTCGAGATAACCGGTGCGCAGGCGCATCTCGATGCGGCTTTCCTGGCACTCGATCGCCAGGCAGGAAGCGCCCGCCATCACCGCCGCCAGCGGCTGCGCCCCGCCCATGCCGCCCAGGCCCGCGGTCAGCAGCCAGCGGCCGGAGAGATCGCCGCCATAGTGCTGGCGGCCCATCTCCACGAAGGTCTCGTAGGTGCCCTGCACTATGCCCTGGGCGCCGATGTAGATCCACGAGCCGGCGGTCATCTGGCCGTACATCGCCAGGCCCTTGCGATCGAGCTCGTTGAAGTGGTCCCAGGTCGCCCAGCGCGGCACCAGGTTGGAATTGGCGATCAACACGCGCGGGGCGTCGGCGTGGGTGCGGAACACGCCGACCGGCTTGCCCGACTGCACCAGAAGGGTCTGGTCCTCCTCCAGTCGGCGCAGGGTCTCGACGATCCGATCGAAGCTTTCCCAGTCGCGGGCGGCGCGGCCGATGCCGCCATAGACCACCAGCTCTTCCGGCCGCTCGGCGACGTCGGGATCGAGGTTGTTCATCAGCATCCGCAGAGGCGCTTCGGTGAGCCAGCTGCGCGCGGTTCGCTCGGTCCCTCTGGGGGCGCGGATCACACGACGGGGGTCGAGGCGGGTCATGTCGGTCTCAGGCTCGGGCGAAGGTGAGGCAGGCTTTCAGGACCTCGGCGAGGACCGCCCGCATCGGCTGGGCCCTCGTCTCCGAATAAGGCGTTGGCCACGCCTCGGGCGTCGGCGGCCCCTCGGGCTCACCCATGTAACCGCGGCAGGCGAGCTCCATCTGGATCGCATGGACCCCTTGCTCCGGCCGGCCGTAGCGGCGGGTGGTCCAGCCGCCTTTGAACCGGCCATCGGTGACGCGGCTGAAGCCCGGGACGGAGCAGGCCGCCTCGACCGCGCGCAGGAGTTGGGCGTCGCAGCTCGCCCCGGAATTGGTCCCCAGATTGAAGTTGGGCAGTTCGCCCTCGAACAGGCGGGGGACGCGCGAACGGATCGAATGGGCCTCGTAGAGCACGACCTTGGGATGGCGGGCGCGCAGCCGGGCGAGTTCGCCTTCGAGGGCCTCGTGATAGGGCGCGAACCACGTCGCGCGGCGGCGCTCGATCTCGGCGGCGTCGAGCGCGAGACCATCGCGCCACAGGGCCTCGCCGTCGAAGGTGGTGGTGGGACACAGCTCGGTGGTGGCCTGTCCCGGGTAGAGGGAGGCCCCAGACGGATCGCGGTTCACGTCGATCACGGTGCGGGAGATCCGCGTGCGCACCACGGTAGCGCCGAGGCTCGGGGCGAAATCGTAGAGCCGGTCGACCCACCAGTCGGCGTCCTTGCGCGCCCGCCAGGGGGAGACCAGGCGCGGTTCGAACTCGGCCGGCAGGTCGATCCCGGTATGCGGGAAGCTGACCACGAGCGGCGCCTCGCTCGGTCGGACCTCCAGCCAGTCCGCCGTCACGCCGTGATCTCCGGCAGGCTCATCGCGGTCGCCCGGACCGCCTCGCCTGAGCGAACGAGATCAACGGCCAGGGCGATGTCGGGGTGGAAGTGGCGGTCGTCCGAGAGGTGCGGGACCTTGGCGCGCAAGAGGGCGCGCACGGCTTCGAGCGGCGGGCTCGAAGTCAGCGGGGCGTGGAAGTCACACCCCTGGGCCGCGGCCAGCAGCTCGATGCCGATCACCGCCGTCGCATTCTCCACCATCGGCAGAAGCCGCCGCGCGCCATGGGCGGCCATCGAAACGTGGTCCTCTTGGTTGGCCGAGGTGGGGATGGAATCGACGCTGGCCGGATAGGCGTTCTGCTTGTTCTCGGAGACGAGAGCCGCTGCGGTCACCTGGGGGATCATGAACCCGGAGTTGAGGCCGGGCCTGGGAGTGAGGAAGGCCGGCAGGCCGGAGAGGGCGGGGTCGACCAGCATGGCGATGCGGCGCTCGGCAAGGGAGCCGATCTCGCACACCGCCATGGCCATCATGTCCGCGGCGAAAGCGACCGGCTCGGCGTGGAAATTGCCGCCGGAGAGGGCCTCGTCCGCGTCGGGGAAGATCAGCGGATTGTCGGTGACGCCATTGGCTTCGGAGGCGAGGGTCCGGGCGGCGTGGCGAAGCACGTCGAGGGCCGCGCCCATCACCTGCGGCTGGCAGCGCAGGCAGTAGGGATCCTGGACCCGCTCGTCGCCCTTGAGATGTGAGGCGCGGATCGCCGAGCCGGCCATGAGGGCGCGCAGGGCGTCGGCGGTCTCGATCTGTCCGGGCTGGCGGCGCAGCACGTGGATCCGGTGGTCGAACGGCGTGTCCGAGCCCTTGGCCGCCTCGGTGGATAGCGCGCCGGTGACAAGGGCGGACTGGAACAGGATCTCTGCGTCGAACAGCGCCGCCAGGGCGTTGGCGGTGGAGAATTGCGTGCCGTTGAGGAGCGCCAACCCTTCCTTGGGGCCGAGCTTCAGCGGCGCCAGGCCGGCCTGCGCAAGCGCCTCGGACGCGGCCAGGCGGGTCTCGCCCACGAACATCTCACCCACCCCGATCATCGTGGCGGCCATGTGGGCGAGGGGCGCGAGGTCGCCCGAGGCGCCGACCGAGCCCTGGCAGGGGATGACAGGGGTCAGGCCTTTGGCGAGCAGGGCTTCCAGCAGCGTTATCGTCTGAGGCGCGACTCCGGACGCGCCCTGCGCCAGGCTTGCGAGCTTCAGCGCCAGCATCAGCCTGATCACCGGCGCCGGCGAGGGCGCGCCGACGCCGGCGGCGTGGGAGAGCACGATGTTGCGCTGCAGGGTCGCCAGGTCGCAGGGCTCGATGCGCACGCTGGCCAGCTTCCCAAACCCGGTATTGATCCCATAGACCGGCTCGCCCTTGGCCAGGATACGGGCCACAGCTTCCGCGCCGGCCTCGATCGGGCCTTGGGCCGCGGAGTCCAGCCGCACCGGAGCGCCGCGATAGATCGCCCGCCACTCCGCCAGGCCGACCGCGCCCGGACGAAGGGTGGCGGCGCTCATCCCTCGCCTCCGAAGACGCGGGCGTGAAGCGGATTGAACCCCATCCGGTAGACCAGCTCTGCCGGCCGGTCGATCTCCCAGATCGCCAGATCGCAGCGCTTGCCCACCTCCAGGGTCCCCACTTCGTGAGCGAGGCCGAGCGCGCGGGCCGCTTCCCGCGTGACCCCGGCCAGGCACTCCTCGACGGTCATGCGAAAGAGGGTGGCGGCCATGTTCATCACCAGCAGCACAGAGGTCAGGGGCGAGGTGCCCGGATTGCAGTCCGTGGCCAGCGCCATCGGCACGCACGCTTGGCGCAGGGCGGCGATCGGGGGCGGCCTGGTCTCGCGAACGAAGTAGTAGGCGCCCGGCAGCAGGGTCGCGACCATTCCGGCCCCGGCCATGGCTGCGACCCCGTCGGCGTCGAGATGCTCCAGGTGGTCCGCCGAGAGCGCGCCGAACTCCGCCGCCAGGGCCGCGCCATGCAGGTTGGAGAGCTGTTCGGCGTGCAGCTTGACCGGCAGGCCGCAGGCCCGCGCCGCCTCGAACACCCGGCGCGTCTGCACGACGGTGAAGCCGATGGACTCGCAGAAGGCGTCGACCGCGTCGGCCAGACCGTGTGCGGCGGCCGCGGGGATCATCTCGCGGCAGACGAGGTCGATGTAGCTGTCGGGGTCGCCGGCGAACTCCGGGGGAAGGGCGTGGGCGCCGAGCAGGGTGGTTCGGATGGTCACCGGTCGGCGGCGGCCAAGTTCGCGCGCGGCGCGAAGGGACTTGAGCTCCGGCTCGGTGGCGAGGCCGTAGCCGGACTTCACCTCCACCGTCGTGACACCCTCGGCGCTCAGCGCGTCCAGGCGGGGTAGCGCGCTCTCCACCAGCGCATCCTCACTCGCGGCGCGGGTAGCGGCCATGGTGGCGACGATGCCGCCGCCGGCGCGGGCGATCTCCTCGTAGGACGCGCCGGCGAGGCGCAACTCGAACTCGCGGGCGCGGTCGCCGGCGAACACCAGGTGGGTATGCGGATCGATCAGCCCGGGGGTGATCCAGCGCCCGTCGCAGGAGATGGTTTCCCGGGCTTCGAGGCGCGGGGCGTCGGCGGCTGGGCCGGCATAAACGATGCGGCCGCCCTTGGCCGCCACCACGCCATCCGGCGTCTCGCCCAGGCTCTCTCCCGCAAGGGTGGCAAGGCGCGCGTCCCGCCAGATGCGGTCACAGAGCATGCGATGAGCTCTCCATCGCCGCGACTTTGACCAGCCCGTGGATAATGTCTAGACAAAATATCCATGCACCTGTCGTCCACGCGGAGAAGCCGATGCTGAGCCTGTGGTTCGAGGATGCCTTGCTCGCCGAGGGATGGGCGCGCCGCGTTCGCCTCACCCTCGATGCTGGACGCATCACCGGTGTCGAGCGGGATGTTGCGCGGGCCGCCGGCGATGAGGCGCATGGCGTCGCCATCCCCGGCCTCGCCAATGCGCATAGTCACGCCTTCCAGCGGGGCATGGCCGGACTGGCCGAGCGGCGCGGGCCCGAACACGACGACTTCTGGACCTGGCGCGAGGTCATGTACCGCTTCCTCGACCGGCTCACGCCCGACGACGTGGAGGCGATCACCGCCCAGGCCTTTGCCGAGATGCTGTCGGCCGGCTTCACCCGCGTGGGCGAGTTCCACTACCTGCACAACGATGTTGACGGCCGCGCCTACGCCAACCCAGGCGAGCTGACCGACCGCATCGTCGCGGCGCGCGACGCGACGGGGATCGGCATGACCCTGCTGCCGGTGTTCTACGCGCATGGCGGCTTCGGCGGCTCGCCTCCCAAGCCCGGGCAACGGCGCTTCCTCAGCGATCCCGACGGGTTCGCCCGCCTGGTCGAGCACAGCCGCGCGGTTCTGCGGACCTCGTCCGACGCGGTGGTGGGAATCGCTCCCCACAGCCTTCGCGCGGTCACGCCGGAGGAACTCGCGGAGATCCTTCCCCTGGCGGGCGGCGGGCCGACGCACATCCACGCCGCCGAGCAGACGGGCGAGGTGGCCGATTGTGTCGCGTGGTCCGGCGCGCGGCCGGTCCAGTGGCTGCTCGACCATGTCCCGGTGGGCACAGGCTGGTGCCTGATCCACACCACCCACCTCGACGAGGCCGAGACGGCAGGACTGGCCAGGAGCGGCGCGGTGGCCGGGCTTTGTCCGATCACGGAGGCGAACCTCGGCGACGGGATCTTCCCGGCGCGGCGCTATCTGGATGAGGGTGGCCGGATCGCGGTGGGAACCGATTCGAATGTCTTCATCGACGCGGGCGGGGAATTGCGCGCGCTGGAATACGCCCAGCGCCTGGAGGCGCGTTCCCGCAACCTCCTGGCCCCACGCGAGGGCGTGTCGGTCGGCGCGGCCCTGTTCGCCAACACGCTTTCCGGCGGCGCTCAGGCGCTCGGGGCGCCTCCCGGCGAGCTTCGGGTCGGCGCCAGCGCCGACATCGTCGCCCTGGACCCGGAACACCCGGCGCTGTTGGAGCGCCACGGCGATGACTTGCTGGACGCCTGGGTCTTCGCCGCCGGGCGCGAGGCCGTGGCGTCCGTCTGGCGAGCCGGAGACCAGGTCGTCGCAGAGGGCGAGCACCGGAACGCCGCCGCGATACGCGATCGCTACCGCGCCACTCTCAGGCGACTGCTGAGCGTATGAGCTCTCTCGAGAGCCGCATTCGCTCGGACCTGGAGGGCAAGATCCGCTCGGGCGAATGGCCGCCCGGGGCGCGCATCCCCACCGAGCACGAGCTCGTCGCACAGTACGGCTGCGCCCGCATGACCGTGCACAAGGCGATCACCGCCCTGGCGGCTGGCGGCCTGATCGAGCGGCGCAAGAAGGCCGGCTCCTTCGTGGCCCGGCCGCATGTGCAGACCGCGGTCATCGAGATCCCCGACATCGCGGCGGTCATCGCGGCCCGTGGAGAGGCTTATCGGTTCGACCTGCTGCAGCGGGCGCGCGGCCCCGCCGCGACCCTCGACGAGGCGTCGACCGTGGCCGGCTTCGATCTTGGCGATGAAGTGCTGGTGCTCGACGGTCTTCACGTCGCGGCCGGCCGGCCCTTCTGCCGGGAGCACCGCCTGATCGACCTCGCGGCGGCGCCCGAGGCCGCTGAGACGGACTTCTCTACGATCGCGCCGGGATCCTGGCTGCTCGGCCACATCCCCTGGACTCAGGCCCGCCACAGGATCACCGCCTGCAGCGCCGGCCCCGGGGCGGAGCTCCTGCAGATCGGCCGCAACACGGCCTGCCTGCGCGTGGAGCGCTGGACCTGGCGGGCCAGCCAGCCGGTCACCTTCGTGCGCCAGCTCTTCCCCGGCGACCGCTACGACCTCGTCGCCGAATTCACCCCGGACTGATCGCGGAAGAACCAAATTCAATTGTGGCGCGAAGGCC
>DATBEN010000143.1:0-7985 GCA_036276055.1 Caulobacteraceae bacterium | reverse complement strand
CGACATCCGGCGGCCGTGGTTGTCACTTAAGGCCCGCCCGCGCTGTAAGCGGCGGGGCCGCTTTGCGCGAAGTTCGGCCAGGCATCCGTTTCGCCCGCGCGAGACACGAAAACGACATATTCAAGAGGCGCTCGACTCGATGGCCGCACGTCGGCGGTTTCGCTGGATCTTCCTCGTCCTCGGCCTCGTCGCGGTCGGACTCGTGCTGTTCGTCCTCTTCCACAAGAAGAAGGCGCCCAAGCCGCCGCCGCCTGCCGTGCCGGTCACCGTCGCCCAGGCCACGGCCCAGGACATCCCGGTCAGCATCTCCGCCCTGGGCGCCGCCCAGGCCTGGCGCAGCGACACCATCGTCGCCCAGGTCTCCGGCCTCATCCTGCGCACGCCCTTCAAGGAAGGCGACCGCGTACGCGCCGGCCAAGTCCTCGCGGAAATCGACCCGAGCCCCTATCGCGCGGCGCTGTTGCAAGCCCAGGGCGCGCTGCAGCGCGACCAGGCGCTGCTGGCCGAGGCGAAGATGGACCTCGCGCGCTACCAGGTGCTGGCGGCGCAGAATTCGATCGCCCGCCAGACCTACGAAGACCAGCAAGCGGTGGTGAATCAGGACGAGGGCGTGGCTCTGCTCGACCAGGGCGCTGTCGCCGCGGCCAAGGTGAACGTGAGCCGCTGCACCATCACCGCGCCCATCTCCGGGCGCGTGGGCGTTCGTCTCGTCGACCCCGGCAATCTCGTCGGCTCGGGCGCCGCCTCGACGAGCACGAACGGCTCGGGCGCGACGAACAGCACCGCCTCGGGCGCGACGGCCGGAGCGGCGAGCGGCGCGGCAGGCACAGCCGGCAGCGTCACGGGGGGCGTCACCGGCTCGAGCGGCATCGTCGTGGTCAATGAGATCTCGCCGATCGCGGTGACCTTCACCGTACCGCAATACGATTTCCAACGCCTGATGCAGCTCTCCGACGGCTTCCGCAAACCCCTCACGACCCGGGCTTACAGCCAGGAGAACAACACCCTGCTCGGAACGGGCGAACTCCAGATCGCCGACAACAAGGTGGACCCGAGCACCGGCACGATTCAGCTCAAGGCGCGCTTCTCCAACGCGGACGAGAAGCTCTGGCCGGGCCAATACGTCAACGTCGTGCTGACCCTGCAGACCCTGCAGCACGCCACCACCGTGCCGGCGGTCGCCGTCAACCAGGGACCGAACGGCCCCTATCTATTCGTGGTCGTCGGCGGCAAGGCGCAGCTTCGGCAGGTCAAGGTCCAGAGCACCCAGGGGCCGGCGGCCATCATCGCCAGCGGCGTGCGCCCTGGGGAGACCGTGGTGACCGACGGCGAGATGATCCTCAAGAACGGCTCGCCCGTCCGGGTCGTGCCCGGCCAGGCGCCCGCGGCCCTCTCGGCCAACCCGTCGACCTGAGCGCGCGCGCCTCGTGAGTATCTCCGGCCCCTTCATCCGCCGCCCCGTCGCCACCTCGCTGGTGGCGGTCGCGTTCCTGCTCCTGGGCTTGATCGGCTACATCAACCTGCCGGTTGCCGCCCTGCCCCAGGTGGATTTCCCGACCATTCAGGTGAGCGTCGCTCTCCCGGGGGCCAGCCCGGAGACCATGGCCTCCAACGTGGCCACGCCGCTGGAGCGCCAGTTCGCCCTGATCCAGGGCTTGACCCAGATGACCTCGGTCAGTTCTCTCGGGTCCTCCTCGATCACGCTGCAGTTCGACCTCTCGCGCAACATCGACGCGGCGGCCGAAGACGTGCAGGCGGCGATCAACGCCGCTGGCGGCCAGTTGCCCACCAACCTTCCCGCGCCACCGACCTTCAGGAAGATCAACCCGGCCGACGCGCCGATCATGATCATTTCGATGTCGTCGAACACCTTGCCGATCCAGACGGTGAACGACTACGCCGACAACATTCTCTCGCAGCACCTCTCGCAGATCGAAGGGATCGGCCAGGTGGTCGTCGGCGGACAGCAGAAGCCGGCGATACGGATCCGCATCGACCCGCACAAGATGGCCGCGCTCGGCCTGCAGCTCGACAACATCCGCGCGGCGGTGGCCAATCAGACGATCAATGCGCCGAAGGGCTCTCTCAACGGGACCGCGCGCAGCCTGACCGTCTACGCCAACGACCAGATCATGGACCCGAAGATCTGGAACAACCTCGTCGTCGGCTACAACCGTGTGAACGGCGGCGCGATCCGGATCTCCGACCTCGGCGGCGCCGTCGCCAGCGTCGAGAACGATCAGATCGGGGCGTGGAGCTACTCCGGCAAGGCAGCGCCTAAAGCGTGGGGCGCCGGCGGCAAAGCCGTCCTGCTGATCATCTTCAAGTCGCCCGGCGCCAACGTCATCAAGACCGTCGATGCGATCGGGAAGGCGCTGCCGGGCCTGCGAGCCAACATCCCGCCGGGCATCGACGTGAGGGTCGTCGCCGACCGCACCCAGACGATCCGGGCATCCGTCCGCGATGTCGAGATCACCTTGCTGATCACCGTCTTCCTGGTGGTCGGCGTCATCTTCCTTTTCCTGCAGAACCTGCGCGCGACCATCATCCCCAGCGTAGTCATCCCCTTGGCGCTGCTGGCGACGGCGGCGATCATGCTCGCAGCAAACTTCAGCATCGATAACCTTTCGCTGATGGCCCTCACCATCGCCGTGGGCTTCGTCGTTGACGACGCGATCGTCATGGAAGAGGTCATCTGGCAGCGGGTCGAACATGGGATGGATCCGTTCGAGGCCGCGCTGAAGGGCGCCGGCGAGATCAACTTCACCATCCTGTCGATCTCCATCTCCCTCGTCGCGGTGTTCACGCCCCTCGTGTTCATGGGCGGCGTGGTCGGACGGCTGATGCGGGAGTTCGCGCTCACCCTGAGCGGCGCGGTCGTGCTGTCGATCTTCCTGTCGCTCACCGTGACGCCGATGATGTGCAGTCGGTTCCTGAAGCCCCCGTCTCCGCCGAGGGACCCGTTCACGCGCGCCCTGGCCGACGGCTTCCGTCGGCTCGAGAGCGGCTACGTCCGCTGGCTGGACTTCGTGCTGCGGCACATGCGGATCACCCTGGGCGTCTTCATCGCCACGATTGGGCTGGCCATCTTCCTCTACGCCACGACCCCGACCGGTTTCTTCCCCGAGCAGGACACCGGCTTCATGGGCGGGGTGATGCTGATCAACCAGGCCGCTTCGTTCGAGGAGCTGGACCGCAAGGTCTCCGAGGTCGCCAAGGTGATCTGCAGCGACCCGGCGGTCGAATGGGCGGGCTTCTTCGCCGGCAACGGCGGCTCGAACCAGGCGAACCTCAGCATCACCCTCAAGCCGCAGGACCAGGGCCGCAAAGCCAATGTGATCCAGGTGATCAATCGCCTGCGGCCGCGCCTGGCCAAGATCGTCGGCGCTCAGACGTTCCTGCAGCCGCGCGAGGACATCAACGTCGGCGGGCGCCTCGGCCAGGCCGAGTACCAGTACACCTTGTCAGACGCCGATCTGGCGGAGCTCGACACCTGGGCCCCCAGGCTGTTGTCCGCTCTTCAGAAGGTGCCCGAGCTCAAAGACGTCAACTCGGACCAGGAGTCCCAGGGCGGTGCGGTGAACCTGACCATCGACCGTAACGCGGCCGCCAGGTTCGGCATCATGCCAGCCGACATCGACAATGCGATCTACAACCTGATCGGCCAGCGCGAGGTGACCCAGTACTTCACCCAGCTCAACGCCTATCACGTCATCATCGAAGCCCCACCCCTGATGCAGGGCTCGACCGACATCTTCAACACGGTCTCCATCCTCTCGCCGGTGACGGGCAAGACCGTGCCCCTGTCCCTGTTCGTCAAGGTCGACCCGAACACCGTCGGCAGCCTGACGGTCAGCCACCAGGGCCAGTTCCCGGCCGCGACCATCTCCTTCAACCTCGCGCCGGGCGTCTCCCTCGGCCAGGCCACCCAGCTGGTGCAGAAGGCGCGCGACGAGCTCGGGGCCCCCGCCACCCTCACCGGTTCGTTCCAGGGAACCGCCCAGGCGTTCCAGCAGTCGCTGTCGAGCGAGCCGCTCCTGATCCTGGCCGCCCTGATCGCGGTCTATGTGATCCTGGGCATTCTCTATGAGAGCTACATCCATCCGCTGACGATCCTCTCCACCCTCCCCTCCGCGGGCGTGGGGGCGCTCCTCGCCTTGAGGCTCGCCGGCGAGGACCTCAACGTCATCGGCATCATCGCCATCATCCTTCTGATCGGCATCGTGAAGAAGAACGGCATCATGATCGTCGACGTCGCCCTGCGCCTCGAACGCGAGCATGGCTTCACCGCCATGGAGGCCGCGCGCCAGGCGTCGCACCAGAGGTTGCGGCCGATCCTGATGACCACCGCCGCGGCCATGCTGGGCGGCGTGCCGATGATCCTGTTCAAAGGCACCGGCTCGGAGTTTCGCCAGCCGCTCGGCTACGCCATCGTGGGCGGCCTGCTGGTCTCCCAGGTGCTGACGCTGTTCACCACACCGGTGATCTACATCTACCTCGACCGCCTGCGTGGCGGCCGGCGCGGGCCGGAAGGCTCGGCCTCCACCGCCCTGGTCCCGTCCGGCGGCCACCCCGTCGTTCCCTACCAGGCGCCCGGCGAAGAACCCGCCTGACCCCTTGCGCCTCCGACACAGGGCCCTAACCCTGTCGCGGAAGAGTCGTGAGGGGGATTACGCATGCGGATGGGGATGGTGGCCGGAGCGCTGGCCGGCCTGCTGCTGGCCGGCGCATCGCACGCCGCGCCAAGTGACGCGGCGCTGAACGCCAGGGTGGACGCGGTGCTGGCGCGCACGCCGCTCATAGACGGCCACAACGACCTGCCCTGGGAGATCCGCACCCGCTTCGGCTCGAAGCTGTCGGCCATCGATCTCGCCAAGGACACCTCGGCCCTTCCGCATCCCGACGGCCCGCCTCTGATGACCGACATCCCGCGCCTGCGCGCTGGCCACGTCGGAGGCCAGTTCTGGTCGGTGTGGGTGCCCGCGAACTTCACCGGGCCTCAGGCGGTCGAGATGACTATCGAGCAGATCGACCTCGTCAAGCGCATGGCCGCCGCCTACCCCGACGTGTTCGAGATGGCCTACACGGCGCAGGACGTCGAACGCATCCACCGCGCCGGCAAGATCGCCTGCATGATCGGCATCGAGGGCGGCCACCAGATCGACGCCGACCTCGCGGTGCTGCGCCAGATGTACGACCTGGGCGCCCGCTACATGACGCTGACCCACACCCTGGACACGCCGTGGGCCGACTCGGCGACCGACAATCCGCAGCATCACGGGCTCACCACCTTCGGCAAGGACGTGGTGCTGGAGATGAACCGGCTGGGCATGCTCGTCGATCTCAGCCACGTCTCGCCCGACACCATGCGCGCGGCCCTGGCGGTGACGAAGGCGCCGGTGATCTTCTCGCACTCCGGCGCGCGCGCCCTGGACGACCACCCGCGCGACGTGCCCGACGACGTCCTCGCCCTGGTGGCGAAGAACGGCGGGGTGGTGATGGCCAACTTCAACCCGGGCTATGTCACCGGCGCGCGGGCGGCCTGGGACGCCGACCGCGCCGCCGAGAAGGCACGCTACAACAGCCCGCCCTACGCCGGCCTCTACATCGGCCAGCCCGAGCGCGCCCAGACGGCCATGGACGCCTGGCTGAAGGCGCATCCCGCCCCGCCGGTGACCGTCTCCGATGTCGCCGACCACATCGAGCACATCCGCAAGGTCGCCGGCGTCGACCATGTCGGCCTGGGCTCCGACTTCGACGGCATCGACTATACGCCGCAGGGCCTCGACGGCGTGGACAAGTTCCCCGCCGTGCTCGTCGAGCTGGCGCGGCGCGGCTGGAGCGACGAGGACCTCGCCAAGGTCGCCGGCGGCAATGTCCTGCGCGTGATGGCCGAAGCCCAGTCCGCAGCCCGCCGGCTGCAGGCGGCGGAAAAGCCCTCCGAAGCCACCCTCGCCGTCGACACCGCCCCGACCCCGTGATGGGAGCGGGGTTCTCAACCAGCCGCGGAGGCGCCTTGACCGCGTTCAGCCTTCGAACCGCCCTTTGCGCCATGGCCCTGCTCGCCAGCCCTCCCACTTGCGCCATGGCGCAGCCCGAGCCGGCGCCGGCTGGGCGGGTGGTCCTGCCCGCCACGGTCGTTCCCGATCACTACCAGGTCGAGGTCACGCCGGACGCCAGGGCCCTGACCTTCACCGGACACGTCCGCATCGATCTCACCGTCCGCGCGCCCACCGACACCATCACCCTCAACGCCGCCGATCTGGTGATCGACAGCGCCAGGCTGGAGGGCGAGACCGCGGCGCCGCGGATCGCCTATGACGCGGCGGTTCAGACGGCGAGCTTCGCCTTCGGCCATCCGATCGCGCCCGGCCCGCACGTCCTCGACCTGGCCTATCACGGCAAGATCTATCAGCAGGCCTCGGGCTTCTTCGCTCTCGACTACGTCACTGCCCAGGGCCCGAAGCGGGCCCTGTTCACCCAGTTCGAGAACTCCGACGCGCGCCGCTTCATTCCCAGCTGGGACGAACCGGGCCGCAAGGCGACCTTTCAGCTGACGGTGGTCGCGCCGGCCGGCGAGATGGCGGTGTCGAACATGCCGGTCGCCTCGACCCAGGCGCTGCCCGACAGCCGCCAGCGCGTGGCGTTCGCGCCGACGCCGAAGATGTCGTCCTACCTGCTGTTCCTCGCCGTCGGCGACTTCGAGCGCATCCACCGCATGGTCGACGGCGTGGATCTCGGCGTGGTGGTCAAGCGCGGCGACACGGGGCAGGCGCAGTACGCCCTGGACGTCGAGTCGCAGATCCTGCCCTGGTACAACGACTACTTCGGCGTCCGCTTCCCCCTGCCCAAGCTCGACCTGATCGCCGGGCCGGGCCAGAGCCAGTTCTTCGGGGCGATGGAGAACTGGGGCGCGATCTTCTCGTTCGAGCGCGACCTGCTGATCGACCCGCGCCTGTCGACCGAGGCCGACCGCCAGGCCGTCTACATCGTCACGGCGCACGAGATGGCCCACCAGTGGTTCGGCGATCTCGTCACCATGGCCTTGTGGGACGACCTCTGGCTCAACGAAGGCTTCGCCTCCTGGATGGAAGACAAGGTCACCGACCACTTCCATCCTGAATGGAAGGTCTGGCTGCAGTCCCTGATGGCCAAGCAAGGTGTGATGCAGGAGGACGCGCGCGAGGGGACGCACCCCATCATCACCCCCGTCCAGAATGTCCTGGAGGCGTCCAGCGAGTTCGACGACATCACCTATTCGAAGGGCCAGGCGGTGATCCGCATGCTCGAGGCCTATGTCGGCGAAGACGCCTGGCGCGCGGGCGTGCGCCGCTACATCCGCGACCACGCCTACGGCAATACGATCACCGACGACCTGTGGGCGGAGATGGACAAGGGCGCGGCGCGTCCGATCACCAGGATCGCCCACGACTTCACCCTGCAGGCGGGTGTGCCCCTGATCATGGAAACCGCCGCGGCCTGCCAGGCGGGGCGCACGCAGCTCTCCCTGGCCCAGGACCATCTCGCCATCGATCCGGATTCAACCAGAGCACGGGACTGGCGCGTGCCGGTGATGGCGGCCACGCTGGGCGGAACCCCGACCGGGTCCGTCATCGAGGGGCAATCGCCCCTGCCGATGACCATCGCCGGCTGCGCCCCCGCGATCATCAACGCAGACCAGACGGGCTATTTCCGCACCGCCTATTCGCCGGAGGGCCTGAGCGCCCTCAGGTCGGCTTTTCCCCAGCTCAGCCCCTACGACCAGCTGGGCGTCTATAACGACACCGCCACCCTCGCCTATCTCGGCCGCGAGCCGATCGCGGCCTTCCTCGAGCTGACCGCCCGCTTCGCCGGTTTCACCCCCGATCCGGTGGTGATGAGCGCCGTCGTGGGCCGCCTCTCGGGCCTTGACGACATCTACCGCGGCCTGCCCGGCCAGGCGCGCTTCCGCGCGTTCGCCAGCATGATCATCCAGCCGACCTATC
>DATBEN010000142.1:0-11501 GCA_036276055.1 Caulobacteraceae bacterium | reverse complement strand
GGTTGTCGCGGACCGCGCCTGGCGCGCCCTGGAGATCTTCCTTGCCGAGACGCTCGCCTGAGCGTTCGCCGCCGATAGTCACCAGCGCGGAGCGAACAGGTTCTCGATCCCCTGGGCGATGAGGTCCCCGCCGGCGACGCCTGCAGCCATTGTGCCCGCCGTGCGCAGGAAGCCGCCAAGGCCGCTGCTCTGACCCATCGGGCTCGACTGGACGAGTTGGCCGCCCCACGGCGTCGGGCCGGAGAGGAACGACGGGGAAGGGGCCGGCGGAACGGACGGCGCCTGGGCCTGCAGAGCCTGGATTTGCTGCTGGGCCGTGTGCAGGGCCTGGTCGGAAAGCAGGGCATGCTGGACAAGGAGGTATACGGCGTCGGGATTGACCTGCACCGCTTGGGCGATCATGGCGGCGGCCTCAGGGTCCTTCTGCGCCGGCGTCGTGCGGGCGAGGTCGCTGAGAAAACCCTGCAGGAGGGTCCGCTCGTCTGGCGTCATGTGGCGTCTCCTTCGTTGCGACTGCGTCTCTATCCCAAGCCCGTCCGGCGCACGAGGCGCCGTCGAGCCACACCAGGAGGTCTTCATCGGCCATGATGCTTTCACCTGCTGGACCGGAGGACCTCGAGGCCGTCTCCACCCTCGTCAACGACGCCTATCGCGGGGGTGACGGCGATCGCGGCTGGACGCACGAGGCCGACTATATCGACGGCCAGCGCACCAGCGTCGAAGACCTGCGCGCGGACCTGGCCCGGCTTGGGGCGACACTGCTTCTGGCGCGGGATGACTCGGGAGCTCCACTGACCGGCTGCGTCTGGCTGGAGCCTGCCGCTGACGGGGCCTGGTACCTGGGAATGCTCACCGTTCGACCCCGCCTGCAGGCGCAGGGTGCGGGTCGCCGGCTGCTGGCCGCCGCGGAACAGTACGCGGCCGCCAAGGGCGCCCGGCGGATCCGCATGACCGTTGTCTCCCTCCGGGAAACGCTGATCGACTGGTATCGGCGCCGTGGCTACGAGCCGACCGGTGAACGGGAGCCGTTTCCCTATGATGACGAGCGGTTCGGCGCGCCGCGGGTCGCAGGCCTCGAGTTCATTGTCCTGGAAAAGACCTTGCCGTCGCTCTGTGCTTAGTCGCTGGGCGCAGAAGCGACGATGATCCGGGAGCTTCCCGCCGGCGCGGCCTCTGTGACATCGCGATAGCCAAGCTTCACGAGCAGGGTCTTGGTCGATCCGATCTCGTTGCCGCTGCGGCTCAGCGGATTTGGCAGCCAACCGGGCGCCCGGCGGGCGTGATCGCGCAGGACGAGCACCAGGCGGCCGCCGGGCTCGAGCTTGCGAGCTATAATTCGCAGATTTCCTTCCGGGTCCGGCCAGAACTGGAAGCTGTGAGCGGCGACGGCGGCCTCGAAGCTCCGATCGGGCCAGGGGATGTCGTCCGCCGAACCCTCCCTGAGGTCCAGCCGGGCCCCCAACGCCCGCGCGCTTAGACGGGCGCGCGCTCGGCAGACCATGTCGGGTGTGGGGTCCACTCCGGCCACGCTGACGAAGGGCGCCGAGCGCGCGAGCAGTTCGGCAAGGCGACCGGTCCCAAACCCGATCTCCAGGACTCGCCAGCCGGGACCGGGCGCCAGCGCTTCCACCGCTCCGGCGTAGGCGCGCTCGTTCATCGCCTCCATCAGGATCGAGAACAGTCGCCCCGCAAAGCCTTGCGGGCGCATGGCGAGGGCGGGTTTGCCGGAGGTTATGACCTGCGGACCCGGACGATCCTTCACTTCTGCGCCGTTCCCACGATGACGGCGTGGTCGAGGGCAGTGCGGCGCAACTGGTCCTCTACGGCGTCCGCCTTCGCATCCGGCGCAATCGCGGTCTTCGCCGCGGGGAGAGCCCAGACGGTGATCTCGTAGCGATGGACGCCACTGCCGTGGGGAGGGCAGGGACCCGAATAGGCGACCGGCCCCATGTTGGTCGCGACCGAAACCCCTGGGGCCGGCAATCCGATGACCCCGCGCGGGAGGCCGGCGGCGCGTGGTGGCAGGTCGACGACGATCCAGTGAGACCATTTCGCGGGCTTCACGTCCTGGTCGATCATGGTCACCGCCAAGCTCTTCGCCGTCTTCGGCGCCCCACGCCAGGACAGCTGCGGCGAGACATCGGCGCCTCCGCAGTGGGGGTCGTAGTCGGCTTGCGGAAACGTCCCACCATTGGCGAGGTCATGGCTGGTCACGGTCATGGCGAAGGACGGGGAGCAGGCGGCAAGGGCGGCCAGCACCGCCAAGGACAGGGTCCGCATCAGCAGGTCCTCTTCGAGGGGGTCTCGAACGCTCCAAGGTTATAGCTGCCATCCGCGCATCAGCCGAGCTAAGCGGGCGCCATGCGCGTGCTCCTTACTGGATCCTCAGGATGGCTTGGCCGCCGCCTCGCCCAGACCCTGCGCGAGGCCGGACACGATCCGCTAGGCCTCGACGTCGCCCCAGGGCCGGAGACGGGCATCGTAGGCTCCGTGGCCGACGCGTCCCTGGTCGCCAATCTCTTCAGCCGGCACGAATTCGAAGGCGTCGTCCACGCGGGCGCGTTGCACAAGCCGGACATCGCGCGCGAGACCGCCCAGGCCTTCGTGGACACCAACGTCACGGGGACCCTTGTGCTGCTGGAGGCGGCGAGGACCGCAGGGTGCGATCGGTTCGTCTTCACCTCCACGACCTCGCTGATGATCTCGCTTGCCGTGCGCGAGGCAAGCAAGGAGAGGGCGGTGTGGATCGACGAGACCTTCGCGCCCCTGGAACCGCGCAACATCTATGGCGTCACCAAGCTTGCGGCGGAGGGGCTGTGCCGGCTCTACGCCCGCGAGCATGGGATGGGGTGCGTGGTGCTGCGCACCGGACGGTTCTTTCCTGAGGACGACGACACCCTGGACGAGCCGAGCGGGCCGAACCTGAAGGCCAACGAGTTCCTCAACCGACGCCTCACGGTGGAGGACGCGGCCCAAGCGCACCTCGTCGCTTTCGAGCGCGCGCCGGCCCTCGGCTTTGGCCTCTTCATCATTTCGGCGCCGCCCCCATTCCAGCGCGAGGACGCGCAAGCGCTGTGGAAGGACGCGCCGGCGGTGATCGCTCGGTACTTCCCGGACGCCGCCGAGCTCTACGCTCGGCGGGGTTGGCGGCTCCCGTCCCGGATTGATCGGATCTACGACCCCAGCCTGGCCAAACAGGCGCTCGGCTTCCGGTGCTGGACTGATTTCGGCGCCGTGCTCGAGGCGATCAGACGAGGGGACCCGCCGCCCTTCGAACACGACCCGACGTACCTCGCGCCGCGCCTCGCCGGCGGGCTCACGAACCTGGCGCCTCCAACTCCCGCCTGAGGCGCGAAAGCCGCTCGAGCGCAGGCTGGGCGTAGGCCGAGATCCAACGGTCGTAGATCTCGCGGATGGGTCCGGCGTTGAGATGGTTCCAGCGCTGGCGTCCCTCGCGGACGGAGACGACCAGGTCTGCCCGCGCCAGCACGCCGATGTGCTGCATGACTGTGCAGCGGTCGAGTTCCCCGGCGAAGTGATCGCACAGCTGCCCCGTCGTGCGAGGGCCGTCCTTCAGCAGGTCGAGGATCTGCCGGCGGCGGCCGTCGGCCAGGGCCTTGAACACCAGGTCGTCGGCGTCGTGGGTTGACACGTTGTACTATTATAACATGATTGCGCCAACCGAAAACCCCGGGAGGCCATAGTGGAACCGAAATTCGAGGTCTCGCTGAAGATCCGTCGCCCCGCCGCCGAGGTTTTCGACGCCGTGGTGCGGCCCGAGCGCCTGAGCAGCTATTTCGTCAGGACGGCCTCGGGCCCGTTGGAGGAAGGCTCGGCGGTGATGTGGTCCTTCGCCGAGGCGCCGCAGCCGTTCGAGGTGAAGGCGCGGGAGGTGAAGCGACCGGAGCGGATCGTCCTGCAATGGCCGGGCGGCCAGACCTATGAGACGACGGTGGAGATGACCTTCAAGGCGCTGGACGACGCCAATACGCTGGTCACGGTGCGGGAAGGTCCGTGGCGAGAGGAGTCGGGACTGCAGGGTCCCGCCGGCAACGCGGGGGGCTGGATGCACATGCTCTGTTCACTGAAGGCCCGCGTCGAATACGACATCAATCTCCGGGAAGGCGGCGCGCGTTAGGCGAGCCGCTCTCAGGCCGCGCAGGCTATTGCCGATGAAAAGTTGGTCGGCGGCTTCCAGGTCGCGAGGCGTGAGCGATCTCTCTGCGGCCCGGCCTGCCTCGATCAGCTCTCCGCGAAGGACGCCGGGCAGGGCGCCGGCCGTGAGCGGCGGGGTGACGAGACTTTCGCCGACCCCCGCGAAAAGGGTGTGGCGTGACGCGTCCGCCACTTGGCCATCGCGGTTCAGGATCAGGGCCTCGGCCCACCCAGCCGCTTTGGCCTCCGCCACCGCCACGTCGTAGGCCGCCCGGCAGGTCGTCTTGTGCCGCAGGAAGGGATCGCCCGCGTCCAGCCGGCCGCTCGCGAACCCTATGGTCAGGAGACCATCGTCCGTAGCGGGCGCGGCGACGCTCTCGACTGTCAGATCGCCTGTCCGTCGCAGCAACAGGCGCATGCGCCGATCCCCGGCTCCGCCTTCCGCCCAGCGACCGGCACAGCGGGCCAACTCGTATTCAGCCGCGCGCCGGTCGAAGGCGAAACCCAGGGCCGCGGAGGAAGCCTCCAGCCGGTCCAGATGACGGGGGAGGCGCACGAACCCCTCCCGGGCCGACCAACGGAATGTCTCGATGAGGCCGAAATCCTCGGCAAGATTCTCCAGAATCCGGCCCTTCAGCCGCGCTTCATCGTATTCCCCGTCCGGATCGGAGTCGGCCACCACGCCGCCGCCCACGCCATAGGTTCCGGCGCCACCCTGACGCAGGGCAGCGGTGCGTATGGCCACGTTCAACTCCACGCCCCCGTCCGGCGCCAAAGCGCCGATCGCCCCGGTGTAGACGCCGCGCGCGCCAGCCTCGAGGCCAGCCAGAATCTGGGCTGCACGGATCTTGGGCGCGCCGACGATCGAACCGCAGGGGAAGATCGCCCCGATACGCTCGCGGAGACTGACGCCTGCGCGCAGCTGCGCCGTGACCGTGGACGTCATGGCGTGAAAGGTCGGATGGGTTTCAGGGGCAAACAGGCTGGGGACGCGCACCGATCCCGGTTCGCAAATCCGGGCGAGGTCGTTGCGGATGAGGTCGGTGATCATCAGGTTCTCCGCCTGCTGTTTGGGGTCGGCGACCAGCGAGCGCAGCGACTCGTCATCCGCCGCCCGATCGGTCCCGCGTGGGGCCGTGCCCTTCATCGGCCGGCTCTCGATGCAGTCTCCGGCGATGCGCACGAACAGTTCGGGCGAGACCGACAGCACCCAGTCGTCGCCCATCGCCACGACCCCGCTATGCGCCGTCGGTTGGCGGCTGCGCAGAGCGGCGTAAAGGCTGAGCGGACAGCCGCCATACCGGAAGCTGATCGGGAAGGTCAGGTTGGCCTGGTAGATGTCGCCTGCGTGGATCAAGTCCAGGACGCGCCGCACCTTGGCCACATGGGTCTCGCGGTCATGAGCGGGTTGAACGTGGGTCAAAGGCGGCGGCGGCGGCAGGCTGGCGAAGATGGCGTCCGCTGCGCCTGCGCCCAGCATGTGCGGAGCCGGGAACAGGCCCATCCAGATGAGCGGGTCCGACCTGTCGGCAGGCAGCAGCGGGCGCAGTCGCGGCTCAAGCGCGTGGCCAAGCTCGTAGGCAATGAAACCCGCAGCGTGCAGGCCGTCCTGCAAGCCCGCTTCAAGCTGCCCGAGCGCCGCGTCGATCTGGTCAGGGTCATCGCAGCGGATGATGCTGACCGGCTGGGTGTAGAGCTTCGCGGGTGACGACCGGTCCAGCCGGTCTTCGAGAAGCACGAACGGGGGCTCCGGTTTCACGGATCGCTCCAAGGTCGCTTGATCCAGGAGGAGGGCTTAGCCGAGCCGCACCCAATCCGTCGGCCAAAATCTATTTCGCGCCTAAGATATATTATCAGCAATATGAGATAGGCGTGAGCCGGGCGCGGCCAAGGCACATTGCCCAAACGAAACAAGCCCCCTTTGGGGGCTTGTCGGGACGCTCGATCGAGAGGCGGCGCTTAAGGCCGCCCACGGATGCTATTCGTGCAGGCGCAGGTTGGTCGCCGAGGCCTTGCCCGTGCGACGGTCCTGCTCAAGGTCGTAGGAGATCTGCTGACCGTCGGCCAGGCTGCCGAGGCCGGCGCGCTCTACCGCCGAGATGTGCACGAAGACATCGCTGCCGCCGTCGCTCGGTTGGATGAAACCGAAGCCCTTGGTCGGGTTGAACCATTTCACCACGCCAGAGCCGGCGCCGAAGGTCTCACGCGGCGGACCCGGCGCCCGGCGCGGACCGCCGCCCTGGTCACCGCGGTCGAAGCTGCGCGGCGGACGAGGTCCGCGCGGAGCCGCCGACGGCGGCGCGTACCCGACGACCTGAAGGCCCGTTGCGGCGACCTTGCCCGAGCGGCGGTCGCGCTCGACCTCGAAGGTCACCTGGTCACCCTCGTTCAGGCCGGCCAGGCCCGACCTCTCAACTGCTGAGATGTGAACGAAAATGTCACTACCGCCATCGTCGGGGGCTATGAAGCCGAAACCTTTGGACGTGTTGAAGAATTTGATCGTGCCACGCGGCATTAGGAAAGTCCGGACTGTTGGTTGGTGTATCTTAAGCGGCCCAAAGCCGTCTTGGCTAGGGATGAAGGCGAAATGTCGGCCAAACAGACATCGTTTTGTCGGCAGAGCTCACCCGGAACGATTACGGACGCTCCTCTTCGCGCCCTGGATAGCGCCGGGCGGCCTCCAGACGGGTCCATGAGGGCGGATCCTCGGCGAAGATGATCGCTTCGATGGCAATATCTTTCGGCAATGTGTCGAAGGCGCCAAGGCGCAGCCTCAAAGCCTCGGGCTTCGCTTCCAGGCGCGAGTACAGGGGTGAGCCGCACCGGCTGCAGAAGGCGCGCCACTTGCCGGGCGAGGACTGGAATTCGCAGACGAGGTCCTTCCCTTGCACGATCGAAAGCCCGGAGGCTTCGGCCGGTCCGGCGACTGCCGCGAAACCCTGGGCCTTGCGGCACTGGCCACACAGACATGCGGTGATCTTGCCTAAAGCGCCGCCGATTTCGCCACTGTAACTGAATTGCACGCCGCGGCACAGACACCCACCACTCGCGCCGTCCAGCCTCATCGCCCCTCCGCGATCGCGCCGAGCGACAAGCTACCATCGGCGATCCGCTGTAGAGTCTCCACGAACAACTTCGGTTCCGCCGCCATGACGCGCGCCTCCAGGCTCTCGGCCGTCTCGCCCGGGCGCACGGGCACGCGCTGCTGGGCGACGACGGGTCCATGGTCGTAGGCCTCATCGACCACGTGGACGGAGGCGCCCGTGAACGGGACGCCGGCGGCGAGCACGGCTTCGTGAACGCGTCGTCCGTACATCCCCTGCCCTCCGAAGTCCGGCAGCAGGCCCGGATGGATGTTGAGGACGCGGCCGTGGAACGCCTCGAGCGTGCGGGGGCCGAGCTTGCGCAGATAGCCGGACAGGATGACGAGGTCGGCGCCGGACGCGCCCAGCGCCTCGGCGAGGCGAGCGTCGGCGATGTCGGGATCGGGCACGGTGGGGATGAAGCGCGCTTCGATCCCTTCGGCGCGGGCGAACTCCAGGACGGGGGCGGCGCGGCGGTTGCTGACCACAAGGCGCGGTCGGGCGGCGAGCTCGCCAGCGCGGATCGCGGCGACGATGGCGCGAAGGCTGCTGCCGTTGTTGGAAGCGAGGAAGGCGAGTTTCATCAGGCGGACGCCAGCGGAAGGCGCAGGGCCAAGCCGTCGTACGCCGGCTCGACGCCGGGCGGCAGGGCCGCGGCAAGGGCGGCGTAGTCGAGGTCGATGTGCATGTTGGTGAGGATGGCGCGACGGGGCCGGACGCGCTCGATCCAGCCGAGCGCCTTTTCCACGTGCGCGTGGGTGGGATGGGGCGTCCAGCGCAGGGCGTCGACGATCCAGACGTCGAGATCCTGCAGCGCCTCGATCGCGCTTTCCGGGAGGTCCACCACGTCGCTCGAATAGGCGAGCCCGCCAAAGCGATAGCCGAGGCTGCGCACCGGGCCATGGTCCTGGTCGAAGGTCGACACTGGGATCGGGCCCGTGGGGCCCTGGATGGTCCAGCTCTCCCCGAACGCCGGCGTCTGGGAGAGATCGGCGATCGCCGGGTAGAGCCCCTCACCATCGAAGATGTAGCCGAAGCGTTCCTGAAGCGTCCGGCAGGTGGCGGCGTCGGCCCAGCACGGGATTGTGCGCCTCTGGCGCAGGGCGAAAGCGCGGATGTCGTCTATGCCGTGGCACTGGTCGGCGTGATCGTGGGTGAGAAGGAGGGCGTCGAGGCGGCGCACGCCGGCGCGCGCGCACTGGAGGCGGAACTCCGGCGAGGCGTCGACGATCACCGTCGTTTCCTCCAGGGCGGCGTCCTGGGCCGGGAGCCGCACCAGCAGGGAGCAGCGCATGCGGGCGTTACGCGGGTCGGAAGGATCGCACGCCCCCCAGTCCCCGTCCGCGCGCGGAACGCCGCCCGACGAGCCGCAGCCCAGGATCACCGCTTCGATCTCGCCGCTCACGGACGCGGGATCCGGTCGAACAGGTCGAAGAAGGCCGCCTCGGTGCGCGCCTCGGTCTCGTCAGCGGACCAGCCACGGATCGCGGCCAGGGCGGCCAGGACATAAGGCAGGTAGGCGGGCTCGTTCCGACGGCCGCGCAGCGGAACCGGCGCCAGATAGGGGCAGTCGGTCTCCACGATGATCCGGTCGGCCGGCATGTCGGCGACCACCGCCCTCACCGCCTCGGCCGCCTTGAAGGTGGCGATGCCGCTGACTGAAAAATAGGCGCCCAGGGCCGCCACCCGGCGCGCCAGCTCAGGCCCGGAGGTGTAACAGTGCATCAGGATCCGGAACGGCCCCTTCGCCCATTCCTCTTCGAGGATCTCCGCCATCACCTCGTCGGCCTCGCGGGTGTGAACGACAAGCGGTAGCCCCGTACGCCGGGCCGCTTCGACGTGGGCGCGGAAGACCGCGACCTGCGTCGGCCGGGGACTCAGGTCGTAATGGAAGTCGAGGCCTGTTTCACCGATCCCGACCACCTTCGGGCGGTCCGCCAGTCGCGCCAGGGTGTCAGGGGCGAGGCCGGGATCCTCTTTGGCTTCGTGCGGATGAGTCCCCACTGTGGCGTAGATGTCGTCATTGGCCATGGCGATCGCATGGACGGCCTCGAAGCGGCTCACCTTGTCGCAAATCGTCACCATCATGCTGAGGCCAGCGGCGCGAGCGCGCTCGATCACCGCCTCGCGGTCGGCGTCGAACTGCGGGGCGTGGAGGTTCACGTGGCTGTCGATCAGCATGAGGATTGAGGCGATCTAGGCGATCGCACGCAGGCGCGAAAGGACGTTGAGAAAGACCTCGCCGCGGTCGAGGTTGATCGCGTCCGCCCGCCCAGGCGCCTCCACCAGCGCAGTCCAGGCCTCGGCAAGCCGCGCGGCGCGGCTGGGATCGACCTCGGCCGCCGCGCGACGGCGGACGTGGTCGGCCAGCCGATCCAACACCAGGGAAAAGCGCGAGGCCCCCGCGGCGCCGCGAAAGCCGTCGGCGAGGCTTTGGAGCTTGCCGGCGTCGGGCTTGCCGATCGAATCGAGAAGTTCGGCGGCCGCGCGATCGGCATCGAGCGCCCCGGCCTCCGCCAGCCGCCAGCCGCCGCCGGGCGCGCCGCGGGCCATGTCGAGCAGGATCTCCGCCTGGTCGGCGGAGGTCCCGGCGCGCTCCGTCAACCATTGGACCGCCTGCGGGCGTGGCGGTGGCGAAATCGCAAGGCGCCGGCAGCGCGAGCGGATGGTGGCCAGCAGGCCGCCCGGCGAACTGGAGAGCAGGAAGATCACGCCGCGCGACGGCGGCTCCTCCAGGATCTTGAGCACGGCGTTGGCGGCGTGGGTGTTGAGATCATCCGCCGAGTCGATGATCGCCACCCGGAACGGCGCCGCGGCGGGGGACTTGGAGAAGAAGCCGGCAACCTCCCTCGCCTCCTCCGCCGGAATGAAGCGACGCGTTTTGCCATCCTCCGGCTGGGTCTGCAGGACGAGCAGGTCAGGGGCGGCGCGCACGGCGATGCGGCGGCTGACGGGATCGTCGGCCGAGGCGCCCAGCCGGCCCCACTGGTCGTCCGGCGGCGCGCCGAGCAGGCGGCGGGCGGCGCGGTAGGCGAAGGTCGCCTTCCCCACTCCCGACGGGCCCGTGACGAGCCAGGCGTGATGCAGCCGCCCGCGATCCAGGGCGTCGGCGAAGGCATCTTCGGGCGCTGCGGGTCCGATCCACTCGAACGTCTCGCGCGGATGGGGAATGTCGGTCAGGGCGCCGCCCTCCCCTCGACCGCTCTCCATACCGCCTCGGCTACAGCATCCGGCGAGCCCGAGGCGTCCACAACGATGCAGCGGCCTGGCTCGGCCGCAGCGATGTCCAGGAAGGCCTTGCGGATCGCGGCGTGGAAGGCTGCGCCCTTGGCCTCGAAGCGGGACTCTTGCCCCCCGAGAGTGTCCGCGCGCGCCAGACCCACGTCGACGGGTAGATCAAGCACAAGAGTCAGGTCCGGCCGGCAGTCGCCCACCACGGCCGCCTCGAGTATGGTGATCAGATCGGCGGGCGCGCCGCCGGCGACGCCTTGATAGGCGCGCGTCGAATCGGCGAAACGATCGCAGAGCACGACGGCGCCGCGCGCCAGGGCCGGGGCGATGAGCTTCTCGACGTGATCGCGCCGGGCGGCGTTCGCGAGCAGGGTCTCGCTGATCGCCGACCAGCGATCGGCCGGGCCCGACACCAGCAGGGCGCGAACCGCCTCGCCCCCCGATGAGCCGCCGGGCTCACGCGTGACCACGACCTCACGCCCGCCGGCTTCGAGGCGCTCCGCGAGGCAACGGATCTGAGTCGACTTGCCGACCCCGTCCCCGCCTTCGAAGGTGATGAAAAGCCCCCTGGACATGGCCTTGCGTGTCGGGCTCTTCGCTGCGTCTGTCCAGGGGCTCCTCGCTGGCGCGCGCCGCGGCGCCGCTGCTAGAACGTGGCCGAGGATGGGTGGCCGAGCGGTTTAAGGCACCGGTCTTGAAAACCGGCGACGTGCAAGCGTCCGTGGGTTCGAATCCCACCCCATCCGCCACTTCAGAACAGAACTGCGAACGCCGGGCGTAGCCGATTTTACGCCGCTGGCCGCAGCGAGCGTTCGGAGCAAATCGCCCTTCGATCCCATGATGCGGACTTCCTTGTCCGCTACCTCGACGCGCTGGGCCAGCGCGCGAAGGTGTTCGCGGCGGTAACCGCCGCCGTCGATCCGGATGCGCTCGCGGGCGGTACTGGCGAACTTTTGGACCGTGGCGGGCGTGATAGTCTGCTGTCCTGCGGTTTCCGCCATCGCCTGGGCGCGGTCGGCGTCGGCCTGGGCC
>DATBEN010000141.1:0-5627 GCA_036276055.1 Caulobacteraceae bacterium | reverse complement strand
CGAGGAGGCATCGAGAGAGCCTCCCCTGCCATTACGGCGGGAGCACTTCGAGACCGCGCCTCGAGGCCGCCGCGCAAAGAGCCACGTCGCCGGAAGCAAGAGGAAGCTGAAGCCGCAGCGCCAGTTCCAGATAGGCGGCGTCGTAAAGCGTGAGCTGCTCGTCCAGCGCAAGCTCCCAGATGGCTCCCCAGGCCTGGAGGTCGGTCTGGTCGTCGGTCGTGATCGGCATCCGATCCAGGCGCCGCAGAGACCGGTCGGCGTAGGCTCTGTCGCAGCGACCGCGCCGCCAGGCGCCGCGCAACACGTTGGCCACCTCCAGTCGCCACAGGGACGGGACCACCGCGCCCTCATCGACGACCCGTAGCATGACCGTTTCGACCTGCGCCGTCCGTTCGTCGGCGAACAGCCAGGCGATCGTCATCGATGCGTCGAGCGCCAGGGTCACCCGCGCCCCTCGTCCTTCAGGTCCTGGATGTTCAGTCCGCGCAGGGTGTGCGTCTCACGCTCGGCGAGCATCTCCGCCATGGCCTTGAGGGCCTCGGCGCGGGCTGTCAGGCGCGCCTTCGATCTGCGAACCACGATATCGCCATCGCGGATGTCGAGATCGACGTCTTCCCCGGCGCCCAGCCCAACGGCTTCGGCGACTTCCGCCGGAATCCTGACGGCGAGGCTGGCGCCCCACTTGCCGACCCTGGCAACGGTCATTCAGCGATCTCCTTGCGCGGATATCCTGGCATATCCTGGCGGGTCCGCCCAGCCCGACGCAGTCTCCGGAAGGGGAGGGACGGGCGCGGCGGCCCCAGCTAGTCCGCCACCGGCTGCACCAAGGGACCCGCGCCCAGCTCTGTCGCCGCCTCGGCGATCGCGGCGGCCTGCGACGCGCGTCGCAGGTTCTCTTCATGCCGATGCCGGCTGATGTCGTAGAACCAGAGGAAGCCGACCGCGGTGAGCATGAGCGCGGCGAAGATCGGCATGTAGGTCCACACCAGCCGGGTGAGGATGTGCGGGTCGATGTGCCCGGGCCGCGCGGCCGTCGGGAAGGCGACCAGCCACAGCATCAGTCCGGCGAAGAAGAGGCCGCTGGCCGAGACCAGCTTGTTCGTGAACGCCGACGCCGCGAAGAACAGGCCCTCGGAGCGCCGGCCGGTCCTCACCTGGCTGTCCTCCACCACGTCTGCGATCATCGACGAGATCAGGATCCCGGTGGCGATGCCCAGCGTGTTGGAGGCCGCGATGGTGACGAGCAGGGCGGGGACCAGCCAGACCGAGTGGTTGGCCGGGAAGAGGCCGGCCAGGCGCAACAGGAACGGCATGAGGGACGCGGGGATCGCGAGGGCGAGCACGGTCAGCGCCGCGGCCTTCTTCCCCATCCGGCGTCCCAGCCACGGCGCGAGCGCGCTGCCGGCGACGGCGCCGACGAAGCTCTGGACCACCAGGATCGAGATCTGGGCGCTGCTGAGCTCCCAGTAGTAGGTCGCGAAATACAGCGTCAGCGCCGCGTGCATGCCCCCGCCCATGGCCGCGAACGAGCCCGCGCCAAGGGTCATCAGGAAGGAACGGTTCGAGATCGTCGAGAACATCTCGCGCACGAACTGCGAGAGTTTCTTGGGCGCCTCGGCGGGCTTGTGCAGGAAGGGGACGAACCGCTGGGTGCCGGCGGCGGACAGGATGATCGTGACGAACATCACCACCGCCGAGACGACGCCGTACGCGGAATAGCCGTGCGGATTGAGCTGGCCCTGCGGATAGGCCGCCGTCGGGCGCAGAAAGACGAGATAGGCCAGCAGGGCCATGCCCAGTCCGCCCAGATAGCCGAAGAGCGACCGGTAGCTGAGCAGGCCGGTGCGCTCGTCGTAGTTCTGCGACAGTTCCGCGACCAGGGCGGAGCTGGGGATCTCGTAGAAGGTGATGAAGGTGCGCACGACGATCGCGGTCGCCAGCAGATAGACGAAGAGGATAGCGTGGGACGCGTGCGGCGGATTCCACAGCAGCAGGTAGGAGATCGCGACCGGCAGGGCGGCGGCGTACATGAACGGATGGCGCCGGCCCCAGCGCGAGCGCCAGTGGTCGGACACCTGGCCGACGATCGGGTCGACGCAGGCGTCGACCACCAGCGCCAGGGCGATCGCGCCCGACACCCACTGCGAGGGCAGGCCGACGAGCTGGTTGTAGAAGAGCAGCAGGAAGGTCTGGAAGCCGGCGTCCTTGACCCCGAACGCCATGGAGCCGAGGCCGTAGGCAAGCTTGGTCGGCACACCCAGGCGAGGCCGCTGGGGCATTGCGTCATGCGTCTGAGAGACTGGCGGTAAGCCGCCGACGGAGCGCATTGTCACCTCAATAGCACCTTCGAATTCCAGCGGACGACCGCCATCGGCCTTCTGGCGATCGCGCCCCGACATCTCGCCGTCCGAGGCCGCGAAGGCCTCCGTGGTCCAGCGCGGCTATGAATGCGCCTTCGTCTGAGATGTGTGGACCCGATCAGGGGAAGCAGAAGCTCGCGGGCTCGACAGATTGCAATCTTCGGCTTACAATTTGCATTTTGTAACCTCGCGGGCGGAAGCCCAGCGCGACGTCTTCGACGCCAAGCTGCTCCGAGGCCGATCATTGAAATCGTTGAAGAACGTCTCTTCGGAACGCCATCGGCGGCCGCCAGAGCACGCCAAAACACGCCCAGCCCCCGGTCCGGGCGAGGCTCAGGGGACCGCGGGCTTCCACACGTAGCCGTCGCCTGAGACCACGACGTGGCCGACACCCGGGAACGGCATATGCGGGCCGAAAGCCAGTTCGCCGCTGTGGGCCAGCTGGGCGAGCGTGGCCTTGCGGGTCCGCTTCCCCTGTTCGGCGTCGTTGTCGTATCCGATGGTCCAGTCGGGCTCCGCCAGCGAGACTATGGAGCTGTGCGCGACGTCGCCGAAGTCCAGCAGATGCGCGCCGCCCGAACTGATCTGGTAGCCGACATGGCCGGGCGTGTGGCCGTAAAGGGCGACCGCCCTGACGCCGGGCGCCAGATCGTCCCCGGGTTCGAATGGCTTCACCTGGGCCAAGATCGCCCGGACGAGGGCGGCGTTCTGGGGCTGGTTTTTCATCCACGCCCATTCGCGCGCCGACATGTGGACGACGGCGTGCGGGAACGCCGGGCTCCCGTCGGGGCCGACAAGCCCGCCGACGTGGTCGCCGTGCGAATGGGTGATGAAGACGTCGGTGACCTCGGCGGGGCGGACGCCGGCGCGGGCGAGGCTGGCGATCAGGACGCCGTGGACGCGGGGGCCAAGCCCGGTGTCGAACAGCATGACCCGGCCGTCGGCCTTCACCAGCAGGGCGTCGACGGAGATCCGTATCTGGGTCTCAGGCGCGCCGGCCCTGCGCAGCACCGCGCCGACCTCGGCGGGGCTGTGGCCGACGCCGAAGGTCTTGCCGTCGTTGTCCACCACGTTGTCGGCGTCGCGCAGGGCGAAGACCTGCAGCTTGCCCACGGCGAACGCTTTCGCCTCGGGCGCCACGGGCGCGGGCTTCGCGCCCGCCGAGTTGGAGACCGCAAACGCTGCGGCGATGAGCGCCAGGCGCAAGACCCCGATCCTTGAAGACGCGACCATCTCTTCCCTCCGTCCATGGGCGATCGACCCGATCGCCGGCGACGATACAGACAGATCCGGACCGCCGTCAGAGGCGGCGGAACGCCAGATTCCGCGTGCGCGGCGTGCAGAGCTGGAAGCCCGACGCCCGGCCGTTCTCCGCGTCCAGGCTGATCGTGGTCCGCAGCTGGGCCAGCAGGGAGGTCGGCTTCGAATAGCCGACGCTCGCCGAGAGGGGGATCAGCGGCGCCGTCACCTCGCCAAGGCCGTCGCAGGTGCGGATGGTGAGCGTCTCGCCCTCGGCGGCGATCGTCGCCGTGGCGTCGGCGTCATGGCTGAAATAGGTCCCGACAGCGGACGCGGTGAAGGCCGCCTGGTCCTCCGCCGTCGCGGAGAGCCGCTCATAGGTCGCCGCGCCGGGACCAAAACGGATCGTCAGGGCCTCGCCCGGCCCGGGCGTGATCTCGATCTCGCCGATGCCGGTGGTCGGCTGCACCAGGCGGCCGTCCGCCGTCAGCTCGAGGGGGGCGCCGGCCACGCCCATGGCCATCGTCAGCGCCAGCGAACCCTGCTGGTCGACCAGGCTGTAGACCATGCGCGTCTCGGGCGACCACCAGTCGCCCAGCCAGGGCTTGTAGTCTTCGGCCGCGACCTTCGGGGTCTCCGGCCCGACGCGATCGGCCAGCACGATGTCCACGACCTGATGGGAGAGGGCGACGAGGTCTGCGTCCCGCGCGCCGTTGGCCATCATGAACACGTCGAGCCCGTCATTCGGCAGGAGCAGCATCTGCGCCGTGCCGCCGGCGACCCCGCCCGAGTGCTGGACGATGTCGAGGCCCCGGCGCTGGCCGATCCCCAGGCCCAGCGCGTAGGCGCCCAGGCGGCCGTCGGCGTTCCTCGGCTGCTCCGTCAGCTGGGCCCAGGTCGCGGGCGAGCCGAACCGGTCGCGGGTCCGAAGGTGCGCCATCCAGCGGAGCATGTCGTCGACGGTGGAGACGATCGCGCCTTCGCCGCGCAGCTCGTCCGTCCACAGCAGGCCCCGCCGCCACCGCCCGCCCCGGCGTGGCATATGGAAGGTCGCGACGCCCGGAATGATGTCGTTATCGGTGGGGACCGAGGCGGTGTCGGGCATGCCGACGGGATCGAACAGCCGCGCCTTCACCTGCGCCTCGAACGGCGCGCCGCCGACGCGTTCGAGCGCGATCGAGATGAGGTTGTAGCCGCCGTTGTTGTAGATCATCGCCTCGCCAGGCGCGAAGTTACGGCCCTGCTGGCGCGCCTGCGCCTTCAGCACCGTGCCCAGCGGGGGCAGGCTGAACCCGTGGCCGATGAAGCCGACGTCGAGGTAGCAGCGCGAGCCGCCGCGGTGCTGCATCAGCTGGCGCGGCGTCGGATCGCCGCCGGGGCCCGCCAGCTCGGGGATGTAGGCGCGGATCGGCTGGTCGAGGTCGAACTTCCCGTCCTCGGCGAGCAGAAGGGCGAGCAGGCAGGTGAAGTGCTTGCTGATCGAGCCGATGCGCATGCGCGTCGTCGGCGTGTTGGCGACGCCGTGCTCCAGGCTCGCCATGCCGAACGCCTGGCGATAGATCAGCCGCCCGTCCTTGACGGCGCCGACCACCAGGCCGGGCTCGTCGGTGCGTCGCCACGGCGCGAAGAGCGCGTCGAGCTGCTCGGTGACGCTAGGCGTCGCGGCCTCGACGGCCCGGGAGTCATCCGGCATGGCGCTCTCCAGTGGGGTGATGTCAGGGCCGAGTTTGCCCATGGGGCGCCGGCCGTGCATAGGCCCTCGGCTCGTCTGGCGCCGTCGGGTCTTGCGCCGCCTGCCCCGGTCCGCCCGAGTGCTTCGCGAGCAGCACCGGCGCAGTCTGCGACGCCGCGACTGGTTTCGACCACGGGTTCATCGCCACGCAGACCCCGCTGAGATTGCCGCATTGCCGGACCTCGCCGGTGTTGCTGTCCATGACGATGATGATCTGGTCATCGTCGCTTATCCGTGATCCAGCGGGGTCCTTCGGCTGATCTGCGTGAGCAATCTGGAGCCACATCAGACCCGGC
>DATBEN010000140.1:0-2387 GCA_036276055.1 Caulobacteraceae bacterium | reverse complement strand
GGCCGATGCGCCCGGCGTGAAGGTCGAGGAGTATCTGTGGACCTTCAACATGCCCACCGACCATCCGCGGGTGAGCCTGAACGATGTGTGGGTGAGCGACGACGCCATCTGGGGAACGGAGGGTCGCGGCCTCGGCCTCGGCCAGTCCTTCGTCCACCAGAACCGCATTCGCCAGGCGGCCTCGTCTCTGGGGGCGGCCGTTTTCTGCATCGAGGAGAGCGTCAAATACGCCCGCGTGCGAAAGCCGTTCGGCAAGGCTCTGTCTGAGAACCAGGCCATCCAGTGGCCGCTGGTCGAGCTCGCCACCCAGTGCGAGATGCTGCGCCTGCTGATCCGCAAGACCGCCTGGGACATCGACCACATGGAGCACAAGGAGGTCGAGCGGCAGATCTCCGACAAGGTCTCCATGTGCAACTACTGGGCCAACCGCCTGGTGTGCGAGGCGGCCGACCGGGCCATGCAGACACACGGCGGCATCGGCTATTCCAGGCACAAGCCCTTCGAGCACATCTATCGCCACCATCGCCGCTATCGGATCACCGAGGGCAGCGAGGAGATTCAGATGCGCAAGGTGGCGGCCTTCCTGTTCGGCTACCTCGGTCCGCGGCGCAAGCAGATGGAGGCCCTCACCTGGGCAGACGTGGACTATCGCAACGGCGGCTAGCGCGCGGTCGAACGGACGGCGAAAGGCGGGGACCTGACAATCGGCGCATGGCGCCCCCTGTGGCCAAAGTCAGGATTCTGCAATCGTTTTCGATGGATGGGCGAACAAACGGTCGCCGCCTGATTTCAAGATTATCAGCCGTATGCGCGTGGCCACTACAAGTGACCAATGGAAGTTCCGGTTAAATCTGGAATCTTAAGCTTGACGCCAGCGCCGCTCGGAGTCACTCCTTCTAAACGATTACTGCGAACGATCACTTGATGACTCCGCGTGTGTAGGGGGCGACTACGAGAATTCGTTCAAAAATCTACTAAAATTCAAACCAGCTGCTCCCTGCATGATCGCGGCCGTGATGGCCAGCGGACAGTCCGTCCGCCAGAGGGAGCAACGCCATGGCTGGGAAATCCATCATCGTCACCGGCGCCGTGAAGGGCGCGAAATCACTCGACACAACCCGTCTGAGCGTCGTCGCCCTGCGGGGTGACGAGGTGCTGGCGCGCGCCACGCCGCGAACGGGCGGCGCCTATCGCCTCACGGTGGGCGCGGAGGTGGCAAGAGCCGAGAGCGCCTATGCGCTGCAGGTCGCGGTCGTGCCGTCCACGGTCGGCGATCACATCGACAAGGTGGTCAATGCGCCGCGTGTCGCTCTGGCGCGAAACAAGCTTGATCGGGACGAGGTGGAAGCGCCCGCGATCAGCCTCAACGAGGCCCTGCTGCGCGACTGGGAAATCTACTGGCCCGAGTGGTGCGTGAGCGGCATCCTGGACGGCCCCACCGGCTGCCCGGCTCCCGGCGCAGTGGTCACGGTCTACACCGTCAGCTGGACCTCGATGGGCTATGTCAAAACGCCGCGAGGAAGCGCGGTGACCGGACCGGACGGCTCGTTCACCATCTGCTTCCCGTGGTGGGATCTCTACTTCTGCTGGCCGTGCGAGCCCGCCTGGTGGCTGTGCTGGCCGTGGTGGTGGGAAGAGGACATCCTGCACGTGATCAGCGCCCTGGAGGCGAGGGCGCAACGCGGCTCCGCCGCCGTGGCCCTGTTCCAACCCGAAGGCCTGTCCCTCGTCCGAGGCCAGGGCTTCCCCACCGCCAGGGTCGGTCCTGCGGCGCCCGACAAGGCGCGCACGGCCGCGATCGCCCGCAAGCTCGCCAATCCCGCCCTGCGCGAGATCTTCCCGTGGTGGTGGTGGTGCTGCCCGGGCCCGAACATCGTCTTCGGCGCCACCCAGGGCGCGACCGTTGTCCTCGACGAGGATCCGGCGATCAGCACCCGCTGGTGCATGCGAAGCGGCGAGAGCGTCACCCTGACCGGCAACAGCCAGACCCTGACGACGTGCAACCAGGGGACCTTGCCCGAGAGCGGGGTGCTGTGGATCCAGGTCGGGACGACGCCGGTCACCGAGATCGACGCGGAGGGCTGCGCGCAATTTGGCGGCGACGCCGCCGACGTTGCCTTTGCCGGGACCCTGTCGCTGTTCGCCAACGCCGCGATCGGGGCCTTCAGCTACTACCAGGTCCTGGGATCGGTCTGGGCCGCGCCGGGCTTCCGCGGCGGGACGGAGCCGGCGGCCGGAACTGGCGCTCCGATCTCGGCCAACCTCTGGCAGATCGCCTGGATCTATGATCCGGCGACGCTGTCGACCACCGCCCACAACGTCCAGATGGGGCCGTTCACCCAGGACGGCGTGACCGGGCTCTACGCCACGCCTCAGCTGCGGCAGAC
>DATBEN010000139.1:0-19413 GCA_036276055.1 Caulobacteraceae bacterium | reverse complement strand
AGTCTTCCAGGCGGGACCTGCGTAAATGTGGTCCAGGGCCAGGAAGGGCAGAGGGCTGCTCAGCTTGAGGCGGGTGTAGGGCTGCACCGGCCAGGTCAGCAGGGCGAGCGAGCGTCGCTCGATGGCGAACAGCCGATCCTGGCGTCTCAAGGCGGCCGACCATGGCGTGGAGTTGAAGTCGCCGCACACGATCAGGGTTCGGCGGTCGAAACGATCGAGCAGGTTGGCGAGGTCGGCGATGTCGCGCTGCTGCGGGCCGGCCGGGATGGGCCAGGTCGCCTGGAAGCCGAACACCTCGAAGGGACCGGCAGGATGGTCCAGGCGCGCCCACGCTCCGGTGCTGTGGGTCCTGGTCGAGCGGGCCCGATGGGCCCCGTGGTCGAGGATCGTCAGGCGCGAGAGGATATGGGTGCCTGTGCGGAGCTTGACCTGATGTGGATAGGCCTGGGCCAGAGCTTCCGGGATGCCGGCGGCGTGGTCGATCACCTCCTGCACCACCACGACATCCGCCGCCTCGGAGGCCAGCCAGGCTGCCGTACCACCGGGATCGATGTTCCAGCGCCACAGGTTGAACTGGACGATCTTGACCGTGAATCGTTGAGCGGGATCAGCGTGGACAAGACGCCGCCGCGCCAGGAGCTCCGGCGCCAGAAGCAGGGCGCTCGCCACGACGGCGACCAGGCCCATCCACGCCGCCGCGTCCCCCGGTCTGCCCAGGGCGAGGCCAGCCAGAGCGCTTGCCGCTCCACTGACAGCCCAAACGGGGGCGAAGTGGGCCGCGATGTCCAGGGTCTGGCTCACGCGTCCGCCGAGAGCCGTCAGCCCTCCCGTCGCGGACACGATCGCCAGGGCCAGCACCACGACGGCGACAACATGCATCCCGTTCCCTTACCTTTGCGCGAACGTCATGGGGAGTGGACCGGGGCTCCTCATGCTATCCCTCGGCCATGGCTACGTCGCCCACGATGATCCACGTCCGCGCCGCGACCGGCGCGACATCGGGCGTGTTGAGCGTGGGCGCCGAGCGCTTCGCGTGCGCCCTGGGTCGTGGCGGGTTGGTCGGCGACAAGCGCGAGGGCGACGGGGGCACGCCGTGCGGCCGTTTCCTCCTGCGCGAGGTCCTCTGGCGGCCGGATCGCGGACCCGCCCCAACTACCGGCCTCGCTTCATCGGTCATTCGTCCCGAAGATGGCTGGTGCGACGACCCGGCGGACCCGCAATACAACCGCCGGGTGCGTCTTCCTCACCCTGGCCGGTGCGAGAGCCTTTGGCGTGAGGATCGGCTGTATGATCTTCTGGCGGTGATCGGCTGGAACGACGACCCGCCGGTAGCCGGGCTAGGCAGCGCCATCTTCCTTCACGTAGCGCGCGAGGGGGCTGGAGGCTTCGAGCCTACCGAAGGGTGCGTCGCTCTGCGGAAGGACGACCTGCGCCAGGTTCTCGCTCGCCTGGGCAAGGGCGCCGCGATCGAAATCGCCCTGGCGCCGGCGGCTTCAAAAAAGGGCTGAAAAGGTTCACAGCCCCCCGCGATGCGTCTTTCCGACTTCGACTTCGACCTGCCGCAATCGCTCATCGCCCTGCGCCCGGCCGAACCGCGCGACGCGGCCCGCCTGCTCGTGGTGGACGAAGCGGGCGCCCTGGAGGACCGGGTCTTCCGCGATCTGCCGGATCTGCTCAACCCCGGCGACGCCGTGCTCCTCAACGACACGCGCGTCATCGCCGCCCGGCTCGCCGGCCGGCGCGAGCGGGAAGGGGGAAGCGCGGCGATCTCGGCCACCCTGCACAGGCGCCTGTCGGTTTGCGCGTGGCAGGCCTTCGTCCGGCCGGCCAAGCGCCTGCGCCAGGGCGACGTCATCGTCTTTGGGGACGAGAGCCCGGGACTTCGCGCCACCGTCAGCGCCCGAGGCGAGGCCGGCGAGGTCACGCTCGCCTTCAATCGCTCGGCCGAGGCCCTGGACGCGGCGATCGCCGTGCATGGCGTCATGCCCCTGCCTCCCTACATCGCCTCGCGCAGAGCCGAAGACGACCTCGACCGTCAGGACTACCAGACGATATTCGCGCGCGAGCCGGGCTCGGTCGCAGCGCCCACGGCCGGCCTGCACTTCACGCCGGGGTTGTTTTCCCGCCTGGCCGAGCGGGGGATCGAGACGCACTTCGTCACGCTCGAGGTGGGGGCCGGCACCTTCCTGCCCGTGAAGACGGAGAGCATCGCCGAGCACCGCATGCACGCCGAGCGCGGGATCCTCACGGCGGAGACGGCCGCGGCGCTGGAGGCGGTGCGCGCGCGCGGCGGCCGCATCGTCTGCGTCGGCACCACCTCGCTTCGCCTGCTCGAGACCGCGGCGGCTGACGGTCGGATTCTCCCGTTCGACGGCGAGACCAAGATCTTCATCACGCCCGGCTACGCCTTCCGCGCCGCGGACGGCCTCGTCACCAACTTCCATCTGCCGCGCTCAACCCTGTTCATGCTGGTCAGCGCCTTCAGCCGACTGGACGTCATGCAGCGCGCATACGCTCACGCGATGGCCTCAGGATACCGGTTCTATTCCTACGGCGACGCCAGCCTCCTGTGGCGGGCGCGCTGATGGGCGCCTTCCCGTTCGAGATCCAGGCCGTCGACGGCGCTGCGCGGACGGGGGTGCTGCGCACGCCGCGCGGCGCGATCGAGACGCCAGCCTTCATGCCGGTCGGCACGGCCGCCACTGTGAAGGCGCTCACCATGGATCAGGTTCGCGCCACGGGCGCCCAGATCATCCTGGGCAACACGGTCCACCTGATGTTGCGCCCCACCGCCGAGCGGATCGCGCGTCTGGGTGGGCTGCACCGGTTCAGCGGTTGGAGCGGACCGATCCTGACCGATTCGGGCGGGTTCCAGGTCATGTCGTTGGCGGCCCTCACCAAGGTCAGCGAGGAGGCCGCGACCTTCGTCAGCCCCATCGACGGATCGCGCCATGTGCTCTCGCCGGAGCGCTCGATCGAGATCCAGGCCGACCTTCTCGGCTCGGACATCGTCATGCAGCTCGACGAATGCGTGGCGTTTCCGGCGGGAGAGGCGCGCGCGGGGGAGGCTCTGCGCCTGTCGGCGCGCTGGGGCGCCCGCTGCAAGGCCGCCTTTGGCGATCGGGAGGGCCAGGCGCTCTTCGCCATCCAGCAGGGATCCACCTTCAAAGACCTGCGCCGCGAGTCCGCCGAGCGTCTCGTCGAGATCGGTTTCGATGGCTACGCCATCGGCGGGCTGGCGGTGGGTGAGGGGCACGCGGCCATGTGCGAGGTGCTCGACTATGCGCCGGCCATGCTGCCGGCCGACCGCCCGCGCTATCTGATGGGCGTGGGCAAGCCGGCGGATATCGTCGAGGCGGTGAGCCGTGGCGTGGACATGTTCGACTGCGTCCTGCCAACCCGGGCAGGGCGTCATGGCCAGGCCTGGACGCGGCAAGGGCCAATCAACCTCAAGAATGCTCGCTTCAAGGAGGATGACGAGCCGCTCGACGCCGCGCTCGATTGCCCCGCCAGCCGCGACTATTCACGTGCGTACCTTCACCATTTGGTGAAGTCTGGCGAAATCCTGGGCCAGGCGCTGCTCTCCTGGCACAACCTCGCCGTCTATCAGGCCCTGATGCGCGATTTGCGGGCCGCCATCGCGGAAGGGCGCCTCGCCGAGTTCCGGCGCGCTTTCGCCGAAGAGGCGGCGGCCGCCTGAAGTCCAAGTGCGCACCCGGGCCTGCGCTCGCGTAATCGGGCCCAACCTAGAGGGACGACACCATGCTCAGCGGAACCCACCGCAATTCAGCTCAGGAACAGGTCGTCTACGGCCGCCCCGCCCTGGACGCCGTGCGAGACCTTGCGGGCCAGTTCGGCGCCACTCACCTCCTGATCATCACCACCGCCTCGCTGGCGGGCGAGAACGGACTTGCCCGCCGCCTCGCCGACCGACTCGGCGCCATCTGCGTCGGCGTTTTCCCAGGCGCCTCCGCCCACTCACCCCGCGAAAGCGTGATCGCGGGGGCCGCGGAGGCGCGGCGCCTGGGCTCGGACCTCCTCGTGGCGGTGGGCGGCGGCTCGGCCATCGACGCCGCCAAGGTGATTCAGCTGGCCCTGTGGGCGGGCATAGACCAGCCGGAAGGCCTGGATTCGGTGCGGGCAGGGGCCCAGGCCATGGCGGCGCTGATGCCGGGGGTGCGGACGATCGCGGTCCCCACGACGCTTTCGGCCGCCGAATTCACACCCTTCGCTGGCGTGACCGACACGAAGCGCAAGGCCAAGGAGGGCTACGCCCATCCGGCGCTCGCCCCGAGGGCCGTCGTTCTCGATCCGAAAATGACCCTCGAGACACCGGCGCGCCTTTGGGCTTCCACCGGGATCAAGGCTGTCGATCATGCGGTCGAACAGCTTTGCGCGCCGGTGCGCTCGCCCTTCGCCGACGCCCTGGCTGAGGCGGGCCTGCAGCGTCTGGCGGCCGGCTTGCGGGCCTCACACGCCAACCCGAGCGATCTGGACGCTCGCCTCGAATGCCAAATCGGGATGTGGCTGGCTATGGCAGGGGCGAGCGCAGGGCGCGGTCTTGGCGTCAGTCACGCAATCGGCCACACCCTTGGCGGGACATATGGCATTCCGCACGGGATCACCTCCTGCGTCATCCTGCCGGCCGTGCTGCGTTGGAATCGTTCGGCTTCCGCCGAGTGTCAGGCTCTGGTGGCCGGCCACCTCGGCGCGCCCGGCTCCGAGGCGGCGGATACGCTCGCCGGCCTCATCCGCTCGCTCGGCCTCCCCACGAGCCTCTCGGAGGTGGGCGTGTCGCGCGGCGACTTTCCGGCGATCGCGGAGCACACCCTGCATGATCGCGGGGTGCGATCGAACCCGCGACCGGTCACCGGCGCCGCCGACCTCATGGAGATCCTCGATCTCGCCTGGGCGCCATGACTGCCCGGCCGCGATCGGCGGCCGATCTTCGATCACCAGATTGGATACTTGGGCTCGGCGCCGTTCTCCTTCGCCGGCGGCGGAGGGACACGGAAGTGCACCGGACTGCTGGGCGGAGGGCAGCGCAGCGATTCGCCCAGCCCCTTCAGATAGCCGCGGCGGACGCTGCCCGCCGTGATCGCTTCGATGACCAGCTGGTCGTGGTGCGCGGCGCCCGAGAGCGTGCGTACGAATCCGGCGAAAGGAAGCAGCATTTCCGACGCGCCCTTCACCAGCGCCAACGCCACCCGGCCATTGTGGAGGGTGAGGCTGGGTTGCTGTGGGGTGTCGGGCTGATCGAAGTCCGCGCCGAGGATCTCGTCGAGCTGATCGACCTCGCTCCGGATGGTCCGGCAACTGAGCGGGCGCGGCGGGTCATAGGGGTTGGTGATCGCGGCCAGCAGGACCGGCGGTATGCCCTCGCGGGTAATGTTCAGATCATGTAGCGGAGCCGTGGCCGCGGCGCCCAGGTTGTTGGTCTGAGCGCGGTCCGGTGTCTGGACCTCTCCATTGGGGTTCGCCGGGGTCCCGGGGGGGCCGGTGGGCGAGGCGCTCTGGGCGAGGGCGACTCCGCCGATGGCGGCTCCGGCGAGCGCGAGCAAGGCGAGGGAAGCAAAAGTGCGTGGCATGACCGTGAGGGAGTGTGGACAGGTCCGGCGTCTATAGCGCAAGGGGGGCGACTTGCCGCGGGCGCGAGTTTGACTATGGTCCCGCGGCCGTACGGACATGGGCCGGTAGCTCAGAGGTAGAGCACCCGACTTTTAATCGAGTGGTCGTGGGTTCGATCCCCACCCGGCCTACCAATCCGGCGGAGGCCGCCGGCGACGCGTTGTCGCGGGCGGAGTCAGCCGTCCCTCTGGGGACGGGAATTATTATCGCCGCCTCTCGAAATTTCATAAAACAGAAACGTTTACTTCTTGCTGCTTGAGTATTTTTGCTCATAGAGGAGCTACTGCGCAAAGTTGATCGACTGCGCGCCTACCGACCGCGAGTGATTCGAAGCGCCCTGGTTTGTCGGGGAGCGGCTTGTCTTTACAGTAATGCGAGCTTCCAGACCGTCTGATGGCTGCGATGGATCAAGTCGGCGGAGGGCGTAGGGCCGCTTTGGCGCGCAAGGGTCCCCATCGCTTCCTGACCAGCGCGAGCCGCGGGTGGATCGTGGCTTCGAGTCCGTCGCCGGTCTGACTCAGTGCGCGGAGCGCCGCCGCCCACCAGAGCCTGGAAGCCAGGATCGCCGCCATGAGCGAGGCTGCGGACATGACCGGCGCGACGCGTCTCAGGCGCGGCGATGACGGGTGCTCTGGTCTGCTCAGGCTCGCCGAGTGCGCCCTCCATTGCGCCTTCCAACCCATCGTCGACGTGCACAACGGCGTCGTCTACGGGGTCGAAGCCCTGATGCGAGGTCATGAGCAGCTTGGGTATGCCGACCCAATCGAGTTGCTGGACGCCTATGTCGAAGCAGGCGCGGTCCTCGGCCTGGAGGATCTCCTTCACCGCACAGCCATCGAATCGTTCGCCGAAGGCGCGACCGACGAGGGCGTGCGCCTGTTCCTGAACATTGACGGGCGCGCCCTGCTGGACCCCAGCCGCAACCTGCTGGAGCGGACAGTCGACGTTCTGGCCAGCAAAGGGCTCGCGCCATCACGGGTGTGCGTCGAACTGTCGGAGCGCAGCGAGAGATTCACCGAGGCGCATGTCGAGGCGCGCCTCCAGCGGCTCAGGGGTCGCGGCGTTCGATTCGCGGCGGACGATTTCGGCCTCGGGCACTCGGAGCTGAAGCTCCTGTACGATGGAGCTGTCGATTTCGTGAAGATCGACAAGTACTTCGTTCATGGGGTGGGTGGATCTGAAAGGCAGAAGGTCTTCCTGTCGAGCGTGTGTCGCCTTGCGCACCTCCTGGGCGTGCGGGTGATCGCCGAAGGCGTGGAGACGGAAGAGGATCTCGAGGTCTGTCGCGACCTCGGGTGCGATCTCGTTCAGGGCTGGTTCGTGGCCCGACCGCAGCCCGACATGCGGTCGATCCCCGCCGCCTACGCCCACATCGCGGAGACCGGCGTGAACCGTCGCCGCTCCCGGCTGCAGGCAGAGCGGGATGGCGCGATCGCCGCCGCGATGATGACGACCGCGCCAGTGACGGACACCGATCCGGTCGAAGCGGTGTTCGAGCATTTCCGGATCTATCCGGAGATGGACCACTGCGCGGTGGTCGACGCGGCCAAGGAGCCGGTGGGGCTGATCTCGCAGCTGAGCCTGAGGCCTTTCGCCTACAACCGCTATGGCCGCGACCTCCTGCGCAACGAAGGCCAGCAGCGCTCGCTCGCGCGGTTCATACGACCCTGCCCGAGCGTCGACATCAAACGAAGCGCCGGGGAGGTGCTCGACGTGTTCATGGCCCACCCCGGAGCGCGCGGCGTCATCGTCACCGAGGCGGGACGATATGCGGGGCTGCTGACAGCCGAGGCCCTGCTGGCCATGGCCAACGAGCGGCGCCTCAGCGAGGCGCTGGATCGAAATCCACTCACCCGGCTGCCGGGCAACGCCGCGGTGGCAGGCCACATCTCGGAACTCCTGGCCCAGGAGGGGGCGCGGAGGCGGGCGCGACACATTTGCTATTTCGACTTCGACCACTTCAAGCCGTTCAACGACTGCAAGGGCTTCCGGCAGGGCGACCGCGCGATCGTGTTGTTCGCGGAGGCCATCCAGCGTCGTCTGAGCGGTTTCCAGGAGTCCTTCCTCGGCCATCTCGGCGGTGACGACTTCGTCTGGATACTGATCGACCAGGACGAGGACAGCGTGCGGCGTGTCCTGCGGGAGGTTCTGGACGAATTCTCCGACACGGTTGCGGGGTTGTACGCCGAGCTCGAACGCGCGCGTGGCTGGATCGAGGCGTTGGACCGGTTCGGCACCTTGCGGCGCTTCCCGCTGCTTCGGTGCAGCGTGGCGGTGCTGGAGTTGCCGCGGGGAAGCGCCTCGCCGGCCCCGATCGCGGTCGACGCCGCCTTCGCCAGGCTGAAAGGGGCCGCGAAGGCGAGTCCCTTCGGAATCGCCTGGGAACGCATCTTCGCTTCGCGATGCGAGGGTCTGGAAGGGGCCGATGAGGCGGATCCGGCCGCCGCCTGAGGGCTGGCGAGTCGCAGTCGAGATTATTGCTGCTGTTGCTGCTGCTGCTGGTAGTGTTGGTCCATCAATGCGTGGCTTGTCGCACGGCGCCGTGCGGCGGCGATGGCCGGGGCGCCCAGCTTCAGGAACTCGGGTTCCTCCGGCGCGGCGGAGGTCGGGCGGACGGAGACGCCGACGAAGAGTTGGCTTTCTGCGTCGCCTTTGAAGACTCCGCGCGAGGGCGGCACGTCTGAATAGTCACGGCCAATGGCGACCGGGATATGGCGCTCGCCCGCGGCCGTGTTGTTGGTCGGATCGAAGCCGACCCAGCGCATCGACGGCAGAAAGACCTCGACCCAGGCATGGGTGGCCAGCGGATCCGAGCGGTCCCCTTCGTCCTGACGTGTCGCGAGGTAACCGGAGACATAGCGGGCCGGAACGCCCCAACCGCGACAGATGGCGAGCATGATGTGCGCGAAGTCCTGGCAAACTCCCCGGCCGGCGAGCAGTGCTTCGTCGATCGGGCTGTCGGCGGCGGTGACGCCGCTCTGGTAGCCGATCCCGCGATAGATCACGGCGTTGAGTTCTCTCACAGCCGCCAGCGGATCCAGCGACTTCAACTCCTGGACCCCGCGCTCGCGGCAGAAGGCCTCCAGCGCCTCGGTCGGGGCGGCGAAACCGTGGGGGCGCAGGAAGTCCCAGCAGTCGCCTGTGACCTGCTCGCTGGTCAGCCTGGCCCATTCATCCATCCCTACCTCCCGCGGCTGGAGGGGCGGGGCGCGGGCCTCGACGACGGAATGGGCCGTGACGCTCAACCGCCGGTGAGGGAAGGGGACATAGAAGTGTTTCACCGAATTGCCGAAGCTGTCGGCGTAAGAGAAGATTTGCGCCCGTGGCTCGACATCCAACTCGAAGCCGATGAGGTGGTGGCCGTGGCCCGGGCGCGGCTGCATCCACAGCTCCATGACGCTCTCTCGGACCGGTTCGTCGTAGGCATACTCGGTCACATGCCGGATATCGTACTGCATCAGGCGGGCAGCCTCGTCTCGAGTGGATAGGCCACGAACATGTCGTGGATCGCCTGATGGATTTCCCGACACTCTTGCTCGACCGCGGAGAGGAGCGTGGCGGCGCCGCGCCCGGCGATGGCGCCCAGGTCGGCGTAGATCAGCCGGGCGCTCAGCTGGCCGGCCAACCGCTGCGGGTCGCCGTGACCCGCGTCACGGCCGCGGGCAAGCTGGGCGACGTGCTGATGAATCCGCGTCGTCGCGTAGCGGATCGAACGAGGGAAATCCTCGTCGAACAGAAGGAATTGAAGGATGAAGCGTGAGTTGAGATCCGCCGTGTAGGCACGGAGGTAAGGCTCGACGGCGCATGCCATCCGCAGCAGGCTGACAAGCGGGAGTGGGTCCTCGGGTCCATCGGCGGCGCCAAAGCCGGCGGTCAACAGGCGTGCCAGGAGCAGGGCGCGCTCGAGGTGCACCCCCGTCTCCATGAATCTCCAGCCTTCGCCATGGCTCATTGTGGCGTCCGCGGCGCCCCGGAACAGATGCAGGTCCGCCACGATCTCCGACAGGAACATCGGCGGATCATCAGCGAAGGCGTGGATCGCGCGAGCGCCGGTAACCCGCAGATACAACAGGTTGAGGCGCTCCCAGACTTCGCGGGTGATCTGGTCGCGCACCTGGCGAGCGTTCTCGCGCGCCTTCGAAAGAGAGACGACCACCGAGTCCGAGGCGTTCCGATCAAGCGTCAGGGCACGCGCGAGGTCCAGTGGCGGCATGGCCTGTCCCTGCGTCGCGCCCACAGCCGCGTATGCGATCTTGGCCGCCTGAGCGGCCGCCTCCGAGCGATCGACGGTGGCGTTGAGCATCACGGCGAGAACGCGCGCGTGGTGCTCGGCGCGCTCCACGTAGCGGCCGATCCAGTAAAGGCTGTCCGCCACGCGCGCGAGCATCATGGCGGGAGGGCTCCGGGTGGGGCCGGGTTCGCTTCGGAGGGCGCGGCGCCGTCCTCCAGCACCCAGGTATCCTTTGATCCGCCGCCCTGGCTCGAATTCACGACGAGGGATCCGCGCTGGAGCGCCACTCGCGTGAGGGCCCCCGGCGTCACCACCAGCTTTTCTCCGCACAGGATGAACGGGCGCAGGTCCACGTGGCGCGGTTCGATCGCGCCGTACACCAGGCAGGGCGCCGTGGAGAGCTGAATCGTCGGCTGGGCGATGTAGTTGTCGGGGTTCGCCTTCAGGACGTCTGCGAACGCCGCCCGCTCGGCCCGCGACGCGTGCGGGCCAACCAGCATGCCATAACCTCCCGATGCCCCGACGGCCTTGACGACGAGGTTCTCGAGATTGGCCAACACGTGGTCGAGCTCGGGACCATTGCGGCACAGCCACGTGCGAACGATTGGCAGAATGGCGTCCTGGTCGAGGTAATAGCGGATGATCGAGGGCACATAGGCGTAGACAGCCTTGTCGTCGGCCACTCCGGCGCCAGGGGCGTTGCAGATCACCACCTTGCCGGACCGATAGGCGTTGAACAGGCCCGCCACGCCCAGGGACGAATCCCGCCGGAAGCTGAGCGGATCGATGAAATCGTCGTCCACCCGCCGGTAGATCACGTCCACCCGGCGCAGGCCCTCGGTCGTCCGCATGTAGACGAGGTCCTCATGGACCACGAGGTCGCGCCCCTCGACCAGGGGCACGCCCATCAGCCGCGCCAGATAGGCGTGCTCGTAATAGGCCGAGTTGTAGACGCCAGGCGTCAGCACGACGACCTGAGGTTGAGGGCGCCAGTCGCCGGCCATACTCTTGAGCGTTGCGAGCAGAAGGTCGGGGTAGCGTTCCACCGGCCGCACGCCGGCCTGGCGGAAGACGTCCGGGAAGGTGCGGCGCGAGGCTTCCCGGTTGGCCAACATGTAGGACACGCCTGACGGCACCCGCAGGTTGTCCTCCAGCACGAAAAATTCGCCGGTCGGTCCGCGGATGAGATCGCTCCCGCAGACGTTCACATAGGCCTGGTGCGGAACGAACAGGTGCTGCATCTCGCGCCGATAGGAGGGGGCGCCGAGCACGAGATCCCGCGGAATTACGCTGTCCCTGAGGATCCTCTGGGGTCCGTAGATATCCGCCAGGAACAGGTTGAGCGCCTGCAGGCGCTGGATCAGCCCTCCCTCGATCTTCGCCCACTCGTCGGCGGGGATGATGCGAGGAAACAGGTCCGTCGGAATGATCCGCTCGATCGCGCTCTCGCCGCCATAGACGGTGAACGTTATTCCCTGGAGCAGAAACGATCGTTCGAGCGTCTTCTGGCGTTCCGCAAGCGCCACCGGCCCGAGTTCCTCGATCTTCCGGTGCATCAGGCCGTAGTGCGCGCGCGGTGCGCCGCAGCCGTCGAACATTTCGTCATAGGCCGCGGTCGGCGCATCGCCGGTCCGCTGCAGCGGAGGCTCCGTCGCGTCCAGGATCAGTAGGCCCTCCCTTGCGCCTGTCTGCCGAGTAGCCCACGGCCACGGCGCCTCCGCAAGACTCCGAGCCGGAGACCGCGCCAAGGCGGCCGAATCGCCCACCGCCCGGTTCGCCGGAAAAACGCAAGCCCAGACTTTACTGAATGCAAATTTGTTGTTTACAGTTTGCGAATGAAACTGGCTGTTCTCGATCCAACCCCCGATCCCGTCCGCCGCGCGCGCCGCCCTCCTCGTACGCCCTCCGTGGACGTGTCGGTCGAGGTGCGGCACATCGTTTTCTTCCTGAATGACGCCGTTCCGGACGAGCTCGTCGTGCGAATGGAGCATAATCCGGAGGCGGTCACGCTGGCCGAAGCGCTCCTCAGCCTATGCCGGTTCGACGGAAGTCGGGCGCTTGAAGAGCCATGGAATGCAAAGTTTGTCGAGGACGCGTTGCGCGCTGGCCACGGGCGTGGCTATCGGCTCGTAGGTTGGCGCGTGCTCCCAAATCACGTCCACGTGCTCATCGAAGCGGCGCCCGGCTGGCCGATGGGGGACCCGATCCACCGCTGGAAGCTGGCGAGTTCGCCGCGCCGGATTGGCGCCCTGCGTCCCGGACTCGAGCGGTTCGGTCCTGATCGCCTGCGTCCCCGAGCCTTGCGCCACGAGTTGGCGCGACCGGACGAGTTTTGGGCCGACGAGGATTTCGAGCGGATCCTGCGCACCCAGCACGAGGTAGATGACGCGCGCCGGCTCATGGAGCGGATCGCCCTGCCTCCGCCCCGGCCTGCGGTCTTTCCGCCGGATGAGCCGACCGAACCGCCTGTTCCGGAGCCTGAGCGCGAGCCCGAACCTGTCCAGCCGGCGCAGCGCGCGAGTCGCGGGCCGAAATGGCTGACCGAGCTAGGGCCCATCACCCTCGATCTGGTTGGGATCTACGGGGCGTTCGCCTTCACGTTGTGGTTCGTCGCCCTGGTGTTGCACGCGCTCGGGCGCCGAGGACCCTAGCTGCGGAGTTCTCTCACGACCGTCGCCCGATGGTGGCGCGGACTGCTGTCAGATGGCGTCAGACGTGGGCCGGGCCTGGTCGCGGCTCCTGGCGTAGGCCTGAGTTCCGCGGGTGAAGACCCGGTCGGTGGGAAGGACATCCTCGATCGGAATGTCGGGTGCGCCAGCGAGACGCCCGTAGATGGGACCGAAGTCCTGCAGCGTGGTCTTGCGAAGCGCCTGCAGCGAGGGCACGACGAAGTAGGTCTGCTGGAAATCGTCGATGCGGTAGGGCGTGCGCATCAGCCGCTCGAGGTCGAACCCAAGGCGATTGGGGGAGGGGTCTTCGAGGGCGAAGACGCTCTCGGTTTTGGAAGAGACGATCCCCGCGCCGTAGATGCGCAAGCCCTGCGGGCTCTCCATTAGGCCAAACTCCACCGTGTACCAGTAGAGTCTCGCCAGATGGTGCAGGTGCTCGAGGCGTCCGGCTCTAAGTCCGCCCTCGCCGTAGGCCTGCATGTAGTCCGCGAAGACCGGGTCCGTCAGCATCGGCACGTGCCCAAAGACATCGTGGAAAATGTCCGGCTCGCTCAGATAGTCGAGCTGGTCGGCGAGTCGGATGAAGCGGCCCGCGGGGAAACGGCGGTTGGCCAGGTGCTCGAAGAACACCTCGTCAGGCACGAGCCCAGGGACCGCGACGACGGTCCAGCCGGTCAGCCGCTGGAGTTCGGGGTTGATGCGGGCGAAGTCCGGTATGCCGCCGCGATGCAGGTCCAGAGCGTCGAGGCCGCGCAGATAGGCGTCGCACGCCCGTCCTGGAAGCAAGTCCTTCTGGCGCTCGTAGAGCGTCACCCAGACCTCGTGTTCGCCGGCCTCGTAGGCCGCCCAGCCTTGGTCGACGACCCAGTCGGGGGTGGGAGGATGGTGGAAGGCGGTCGCGCCGCTCATGGTGTCTTCAACGCTCCGGGGACATCGGCGTTTCGGTTACCGCGCCCTAATGTGTGATACGCGGCCGAAGGCGATAGCGTCCCTCGGCGAACTCCGAGAAGATAAGCGCTGTATGCGGGTGGCCAACAGGCTCGCAACTTTCGTCCGGCAGGAGATTTTGTTCGGAGACGTACGCGACATAGCTCGATTTATCGTTCTCGGCGAGCAGGTGGTAGAACGGCTGGTCCTTCCTGGGTCTGACCTCCTCGGGGATCGACAGCCACCATTCCTCGGTGTTGGCGAACACCGGATCGACGTCGAAGATCACTCCGCGAAAATGAAAGACGCGGTGTCTGACCACTTGGCCAAGGGCGAATTTTGCGATTCTCGTAGTCATAGCAGGATGCAGCCTGGCGGCTTCACTTTGAACGGGGCCTGAACGTAGAGGCTTCAGCGCGATCGACAAGGGCCGCCTTTTTCCTGTGGTTGAGCGTTGCTAACCTGTGGCGTCGAAGCAGGCGGCGGCGCCCGGATCGGAGCGGCCACGCGTCTTGCGGAGTGGAACGGTTAAGGATGGACGAGGCGACGACGGCGCTCGATTTTCCGCGTGGCCTCGTCCCCCTGGCGCGGGCTCCGGTGTTCGCCGCGCTCGACCTGGGGACCAACAACTGTCGGCTGCTGATCGCGAGGCCCAGCCTGCGCGGCTTCCGGATCCTGGACGCTTTTTCGCGCATCGTACGCCTGGGGGAGGGGCTCTCGCGGACCGGCCGCCTCGGCGAGGCGGCGATGGCTCGGGCGCTCGAGGCGCTGGAGGTATGCGCCGAACGTATCGAACGCCGAGGGGTCTTCCGTCTTCGCGCAGTGGCGACGCAGGCCTGTCGAGCCGCGGCCAACGGTCCAGAATTCCTCCAGCGAGTGATGGAGCGGACGGGCCTCGAGCTACAGACGATTTCCCCGCGGGAGGAGGCCGAGCTGGCTGTCATCGGCTGCCTGGATCTGCTCGATCGCAAGGCCGAGGCCGGTCTCGTCCTGGACGTGGGAGGGGGATCGACCGAGCTCTCCTGGATCGACATGCGCGACCCCGGCCTCGCCGACCTGGCCGCTGGACGGTCGCACGGTTCGCCCCCGATCGCCGCCTGGTATTCGGCGCCGATCGGCGTGGTCACCCTCGCCGAGAGATTTCCCGAGGCGCACGGCGATCCGGCGTGGCGGCGGGCCATGGTGGAGGCGTTCAAGGCGGAGTTGGCGGGGTTCAGGGGCGCAGACGGTTTGCGGGACCTGTTCGAGGCCGGTCGTGGCCATATCGTCGGCACGTCCGGGGCTATCACCAGCCTGGCGGGGGTGCATCTCGATCTCAAGCGCTACGAACGCCGACGGGTCGATGGAATCTGGATGTCCCGGGAAGCGTGCGAACACGTCGCAGATCGCCTGGCCGCGCTTTCGATGGAGGCGCGCGCGGCTCAACCGTGCATCGGGCCGGCGCGGGCGGACCTCGTTCTGGCCGGTGCGGCTATCCTCCAGGCAGTTCAGGAATTGTGGCCGGCCGCGCGGGTGCGGGTCGCCGATCGCGGACTTCGGGAGGGACTCCTGCTCAGCCTCATCGCCTCGCAACGGGTGCGTCGCCGATGGCGGGGGCGCGTGTCATGACCGAGCCGCCCCGCAAGAGAATGGTCCGGCCGCCGACTGGCGGCGATCCAGCCGGTCGCGCGACCCCGGCGCGTCTGAAGACGGCGAGGAGCCGGACGCCATCGTCGCAGGCGTGGTTGGAGCGCCAGATCAACGATCCCTTCGCCGCGGAGGCCCGCGCCCTCGGCTACCGGTCGCGCGCCGCTTTCAAGCTGGCGGAGATCGACGACCGCTTCGGACTGATCCGCCGGGGCTCACGGGTCATCGATCTTGGCTGTGCGCCGGGCGGCTGGATTCAGGTCGCCCTCGAGCGGCGAGCGGCCAGTGTCGTCGGGGTCGACCTGTTGCAGGTCGATCCACTGCCGCCCGCGGTGATCCTGCAGGGCGACTTCACCGATCCCTCCATGGGCCCGCGCCTGCTGGAGGCTCTGGCGGGCGCTCCCGACCTTGTCCTGTCCGACATGGCGCCCAATACCACCGGTCATCGACAGACCGACCACCTGCGGATCGTGACCCTGATCGAGGCAGCGGCAGATTTCGCCATCGACACCCTCAAGCCAGGCGGAAACTTCGTCACCAAGGCCTTCCAGGGCGGCGAGACGGGTCAGATCCTCGAGACGCTCAAGCGCCGGTTCTCGGTCGTGCGCAACGTCAAGCCGAAGGCGAGCCGCAGCGAGAGTTCCGAGGTCTATATCGTCGCGACCGGTTTCAAGGGGCTCGCCGCGTAATATCGCGTCAGCATCACGGCCATGAGCGCGACGCCGATCAGGGGGGCGAGGAGAACCAGCCTCATCGGCGCTCCGGCCCACAGCAGCGTTGCTGCGACGAGCAAACCGCCGCCGCACCCGACGTCGTACCCGCCTTCCGCCGCCATGTGGAACCGCAGCGGACAGGGCGAAAGCTTCGCCTGATTGTACACCGCCGTCATCAGGGTCGGGATGTAGAGGGCGGCGCTCACGGCGCCCGCCGCGCTGCCAATGATCGCTAGGGGGGCGTGGCCGAACGCGATGGAACGGAAAGCGAAGGCGAGCCCCGCGCCTCCCAGCGCCAGCCAGACCGCCCGTCGGCCATGGCCTCGGTCGATCCATTTTCCCAGGGCCATCCCGCTCACGGCTCCGACCAGCGCCGCCAGCGCCAGCGTTCCGCCAAAGGCCGTGTAGCTTTCGCCAAGCGAGACGAAGAGCGCGATCTGCCAGAGGGTGTAGGACCCTGCGCCGATCCAGCCGTCCACGGCGAAGAACCTGGCGCCGCCGAGAAGGCTTGCGAAGGAGCCTCCGATCTCGGGAGCGACTCTTGCATCCGGCGTCGCCAGCAGGGGCAGGGCGGAGCCCGCGAGGACGAGGCCCGTGGCGCCGAAGGCGACCATCGGTCCAAAGACGTTGAGACACCAGCCGGTCGCCAGCGGTCCGACGACGCCCGTGATCGCGGCGATCGCTTCCCGCGCGCCGATCTGATGTCCGCGATGCGCCTCATCGCCCAGCGAGGCGAAACAGGCGTGGTAACAGGTCCAGTAGAGGGCGTCCGCCACCGCCGAGACGGCCACCACGGCGTAGAGCCGGGGTCCCAGCCCCGTGACCGTCGCAAGCAGCGGGTATTGAACCCCGACGAGCACCGATCCGACGATCAGAAGGCTTCGGAGTCCGAACCGCACCGCCAGCGGTAGCACGGCGGGGCGCACCAGGAACCGCCCCAACAGCACCACCGCCAGGGCCGTCAGAACCACGGGGATCGGCAGTCCCTTCCTCAACAGGAAGGCGCAGAAGAACGCGTCCCCGCCGGTCCGTGCGAGGGCGTTGATGGCGTAGTGCAGGTTGAGCCAGTTGACGCGGTCGTTGCGGAAGAACGCCATGGCCCGCTCTAGCGGGTCGACGGCCTCGCCCCAAGCGGAGCCTCTTCATGGGCGCGCCTCGAGCCTGGCGCGCGACCTGCCCGGAGAGGTCAAGATGTCGGCGCCCCTTGCGATGGCCCCGGAGCGCGGCTATCTCCGCCGCGCAAAACGGAGAGTCTCATGGAGATTCGCGAAGGGCTCACCTTCGACGATGTTTTGCTCGAACCCGGACCGTCGGAGGTCTTGCCTACCAAGGTGAGCACGGCGAGCCGGTTCACCCGGCAGATCAGTCTGAACATACCGCTCGTCTCGGCGGCGATGGACACCGTCACCGAGAGCCGGCTGGCCGTCGCCATGGCCCAGGCCGGAGGCATGGGCGTGCTCCACCGCAACCTCACGGTGGAGCAGCAGGCCGATCAGGTGCGCGAAGTGAAGCGCTTCGAGAGCGGGATGGTGATCAATCCGCTCACCATCCATCCCGACACCACCTTGCGCGAGATCCGGGAGATCAAGGCGCAGCGCCGCATCTCCGGTTTTCCGGTGGTGGAGCGCGGGAGTGGAAAGCTGGTAGGCATCCTCACCAACCGCGACATGCGCTTCGAAGCGGGGTCGGACATCCCGGCCTCGGCCATCATGACGACGGAGAACCTCGTGACTATCCGCGAGGGTGTGAGCCAAGAGACGGCTCGGGGCCTGCTGCGGCGGCACAAGATCGAACGGCTGATCGTTGTCGACGACGACTACCGGGCCGTGGGCCTCATCACCGTCAAGGACATGGAGAAGGCCGAGGCGCACCCGCACGCCGCCAAGGACTCGCGCGGACGCCTCCTGGTCGGCGCCGCCTCCACAGTCGGCGACGCGGGGTTCGAACGCTCGATGGCCCTGATCGACGCCGGCGTCGACGTGGTTGTGATCGACACCGCTCACGGCCATTCGAAGTCGGTGGGCGACGCGGTGCGCCGCCTGGCGCGCGAGACCAACCGCGTGCAGATCATCGCCGGCAACGTCGCGACCTATGACGGAGCCCGCGCGCTGGTGGATGCGGGCGCCGATGCGATCAAGGTCGGCATCGGGCCGGGCTCGATCTGCACCACGCGCATCGTCGCCGGCGTGGGAGTCCCGCAGTTCACGGCCATCGCCGAGGCCGTGCGCGCCGCGGGCGAGGCCAAGGTCCCGGTCATCGCCGATGGCGGCATCCGCTATTCGGGCGACCTCGCGAAGGCGATCGGGGCCGGCGCGTCCACCGCCATGATGGGCTCGATGTTCGCCGGCACCGACGAGTCACCTGGCGAGGTCTTCCTCTACCAGGGTCGAAGCTACAAGTCGTACCGCGGCATGGGCTCCCTGGGCGCGATGGCGCGTGGCTCGGCGGACCGCTACTTCCAGAAGGAGGTGGAGGACGCGATGAAGCTGGTGCCCGAGGGAATCGAGGGCCAGACGCCGTACAAGGGTCCGATCGCTCCGGTGATCCACCAGTTGGTCGGCGGGCTGCGCGCCGCAATGGGCTATCTGGGCGCGGCTGACATTGCCGAGTTCCAGGCGCGCGCGCGGTTCGTGCGCATCAGCGGCGCAGGCGTTCGCGAAAGTCACGTGCATGACGTCATGATCACCCGCGAGGCGCCGAACTACCCGACGCGGGTCTGAGGGACTTGCGCGACGGCGGGCGGATCTCGGCGGCGATCGAGCTCATCGAGGAGATCCTCGGCCGAGGCCGCCCCGCGCGCCTGGCGCTCAAGGCCTGGGGGGATGGAGCCCGATATGCGGGGGCGAAGGACCGCGCCTTCGTCTCCGGCCTCGCCCTCGACGCCCTGCGCCGGCGACGCTCGATCGCCTGGCGCATGGACGACGAGAGCTCGCGCGCGCTGGCCCTCGGTGTGCTCCGCTTTGCCTGGGGTTGGGAGGCGGCGCGTCTCGTCCAGGCGGTCGAGGAACTCCATGGTCCCGGCCCGGCGACGGCGATTGAACGCTCGCGACTGGACGCGCCGCGTGACGTCGCCAAGGCTCCGGCGCCGGTGCGCGGCGACTATGCCGACTGGATGGACCCCTATCTGGAGCGTGTGTTCGGGGAAGCGAGGGGGGCCGAGGGGGCGGCCCTGGCGGAGCGGGCGCCCACAGACCTTCGGGTTAACACGCTGCGCACGGACATCACGCGGGCCAGCCGCGCGCTCGCGCCGCTCGGCGTCGCGCCGGCTCCGTTTCTCGAAACCGCCCTGCGGGTGGCTGCACCGGCCGCGGCTGAGCGCGGCGCGCCGGTCGAGGCGGCCCCAGAGTTCGAGAAGGGATGGTTCGAGGTGCAAGATCTCGGCTCGCAACTCGCGGCGGCGTGCGCCGGGGACCTGGCGGGGGGGCGCCAGGTTCTGGATTTCTGCGCCGGTGGGGGCGGCAAGACCCTGGCCCTGGCCGCGGCCATGAACAACAGGGGCCAGATCTTTGCCTATGACGCCGATGCGCGACGCCTGACCGACACCGTCCGCCGCGGTCGGCGCGCCGGGGTGCGCAACCTGCAGGTCCGCTCGCCCCTACAGCCCGCGCCGCTTGCAGAC
>DATBEN010000138.1:0-24829 GCA_036276055.1 Caulobacteraceae bacterium | reverse complement strand
GATCCTCACCGCGGGGCGAGGATCATGATCATCTGGCGGCCTTCCATGCGGGGCTCGTACTCGACCTTGGCCACCGGGTCGAAGTCGCTCTTGACCTGCTGCAGCAGCTTCATGCCAAGTTCCGGGTGGCGCATCTCGCCGCCGCGGAAGCGGAGGGTCACCTTGACCTTGTCGCCTTCCTCGAAGAAGCGGTGCATGGCCTTGGCCTTAACCTCGTAGTCGTGCACGTCGATATTAGGCCGGAGCTTGATCTCCTTGACCTCGACGAGCTTCTGGCGCTTGCGCGCCTCGTTCTTCTTCTTCTGTTCCTGGAACTTGAACTTGCCGAAGTCGAGGATCTTGCACACCGGCGGGTCGGCGGTGGGGGAGACTTCCACCAGATCGAGCCCGACTTCTATCGCCGCCTCGAGGGCTGCGGAGGTCGGCATTATGCCCTGCTTCTCACCGTTCTGATCGATCAACAGGACGCGCGGAACGCGGATCTCATCGTTGATGCGGGGTCCGTCCTTCGACGGCGGGGCGGGCATGGGGCGACGAATAGGGTGTGCTCCTTCGATGTCATTGACGATTGCCGGGATGCTGCGGACACACCCCGACAAGGAAGTATATGATCGGGGCCCGTCAAAGGATCAAGTCGTCGGCCCGCCGCACAGCGCAGCCGCCTCCACGGCCGCCGCCAGTACCGGCCCGACGTCCAGTTCCGCCAGGTTCGCGCTACGTATCACGCGGACCCGGCCTCGCGGAGCGCAAAGATCCGGATCGGAGTCGTCCGAGAACAGAGAGACCGCCGGCGCGCCGGAGGCGGCCAGCAGGTGCATGGGGCCCGTGTCGTTGCCTACAGCGACGGTGGCGACCTCGCCCAGCCGGGCGAGTTCGGCCAGGCTCGTGCGGCCCGTGAGGTCGCGCGCGCCCGGCGCGCCGGCGGCGATCGCCTCGCCGACCGCAGTCTCTGCAGGGCCGCCAACCACCGAGACGGCGAAACCTTCGCCCAGCAGGCTGCGCGCGAGGGCCGCGAAGTTCTCGGCCGGCCAGATCTTGCGGGGTCGACGCGGCGACGCGCCTGGGACCAGTATGGCCAACGGACGGCCGGGCCGGTCTGCCGGCGCCGCCTGCGCCGCGAGCCAGCTCACGTCGGGCGCCGGCGCCGCGCCGGGCGCGACTGGCTCGACCGGCGCGAGGCCGGCGTGATTGAGCTGCTCGGCCTGGCGCTCGAGGGTGTGCATGCGCATCCGCTGGGGATTTCGGTGGGGCAGGGCGCACCCTACCGCCACGCCCGACCAGGCGGGCGGAAACGGGCGCAGGAGTTGCAGGTAGAGATTGGTGCGGTCGACCCCCTGCAGATCGTAGACGCGCGCGAACTTCGCACGCCTCAGGCGTCGCACCAGGGCGAAGAGCTGGCCCAGCCGCCGGGGTCGCCCGCCCGGATCGACGGCGTCGAAGAAGGGGCTCGAACGCGCCAGCGCCGCGAAGGGCGGGGTGGTGAGCAGGGTGATGCGCGCGTCCGGATGCGCCGCGCGGATGCGCGCGAAAGCGGGAAAGGCTAGGATCATGTCTCCCAGGGCGGAGAGCTTGATCACCAGGATCTCGGTCCGCCCGCTCATCCGGCCCTCCGCGCCAGTCGCGCATAGGCGGCGAAGGTCGCCTCGGTCATTGCGTCGAGGGAAAAGCGCGCGGCGATACGCTCTCGCGCGCGCCGGCCGACCGCGCGCCGCTCGCCGGCCTCCAGCGCCAGCGCCGCCGCGATCGCCTGGCTCCAGGCGGCGCCATCGCCCGACGCGACGAGCCAGCCGGCCCCGCCGTCCAGGGTCTCGCGCACCGCGCCGAGGTCTGAGGCGATCACGAGTCGCTCCATGGCCCCCGCCTCGGCGACGCTGCGCCCGAAGGACTCCGGCTTGGTCGAGGGGGCGAGAACCACGTCGGCCGCCAGCAGGGCGGCTGGCATGTCGTCGACGGGCCCGGCGAACCTGACCCGATCGACGACGCCCGCGGCCCGCGCCGTTTCCTGCAGCTCACGGGCGAAGGCCGGCGATTCCACGCGTCCGACCAGGACAAGCAGGGCGTCGGCGTTTTGGGCGGCGGCGAAGGCCCGGATCGCCAGGGCCTGGCCCTTCCAGCTGGTGAGCCGGGCCGCCTGCAGGACCACCGGCTGGTCCGGCCGCGCGCGCCAGGCGGCGCGCAGGGCCGCTGCGCGATCAGGCGAAATGGCGGCGGGATCGAAGCGCGCGACGTCGACGCCCTCCGGCGCGACGATGACCCGGCCGGGATCGACGCGGTGCTCCTGCAGGACGTGGTCACGGGTGAACTCGGAATTGGCGAAGGTCGCGACCCCTCGCGTCATCACCGAATTGTACCAGCGCTTGGCGCCCGAGCGGCTCGAATAGATCCCGTGATAGGTGGCGACCACCGGGACGCCGGCGAGTCGGCCGGCGATCAGGGCGCTGAAGGCCGGCGCGCGCGAGCGGACGTGGATGAGGCTCGCCCCCGTGCGGCGCGCCAGTCGCGCCAGGCCAAGGCCGTTGGCGGCGAGGCGCACGGGATCCTTGGCGTCGACGCTCAGGCGGACCACTTCCGCCCCGCTGGCGCGCGCCTCCGGCTCCATCGCTCCGCCGGCGGTGGCGATCAGGGCTCGCGCGCCGGCCGCGACGACTGCGCGGGCGGTGTCCAGCGTCACCCGCTCGACGCCGCCGCCGTCGAGCCTGGGCGTCACCTGCAGCAGGACGAAGCCCTCTGGGAGCCTGGCCATGACGGGGCCGGTCCCGGTCCGGGCGCTCAGGCCCGGCCGAGCACCGCCTCCACGGCCGCGCGCGCCTCGTTGCCGGCGGTCGGCGAGCGCAGGGCGAAGGCGACGCTGGCCCGCAGCAGGCCGATCGGATCGCCGCAGTCGTAGGTCACGCCGTCGTACTCCAGGGCGAAGTAGGGCTCGCTCGCCAGGCGCCTGAGCATGGCGTCGGTGAGCTGGATCTCGCCGCCGGCGCCGGTGGCGTGAGCGGCCAGGGCCTCGAGCACGCCCGGCCGGAGGACATAGCGGCCGGAGATGAAGAGGTTGGAGGGTTCCGCCCCCGGCGCGGGCTTCTCCACCATGCCGGTCATCGCATGGAGGCGCCCGTCGAAGCCGGCGAAGCGTTCGCCCAGGGCGACGATCCCATATTTGTGCGCCTGGCCGGCCGGGGCCGGCTCGACCGCCACGACATTGCCGCCGCTCGTCGCCTCATAGGCGGCGATGGCCTGGGAGAGCGCGCCCGGCCGGGCGTCCATCAGCATGTCCGGCAGCATGACCGCGAACGGCTCGTCGCCGACGATGTCGCGCGCGCACCAGACCGCGTGGCCGAGGCCCAGCGGCGCCATCTGGCGCACGAAGCTCATCTGGCCCGGCTCCAGCACGTCGGCGCGCACGGCTCCCAGCAGGTCGGTCTTGCCTTTCGCTTCGAGCGTGGCCTCGAGCTCGAACGCCCTGTCGAAATAGTCCTCGATCGCGCCCTGGCCGCGGCCGACGACGAAGATGAAGTGCTCGATCCCGGCCTCCCGGCCCTCGGCCACGACGTGGGCCAGCATCGGCCGGTCGAAGACGTTGAGAAGGTTCTTCGGGGTCGCTTTCGCCGCCGGCAGATTCCGGGTGCCGAGCCCGGCCACCGGCAGGACGGCCTTTCGCACGCGTCTCGTCACGCCTGAAACTCCGCGGATGTGAACTGCGCGCGCAGCCCTACTCGACGGTGACGGACTTGGCGAGATTGCGCGGCTGGTCGACGTCCGCCCCCTTGGACACGCCCACCTGATAGGCCAGCAGCTGCAGGGGCGCGGCGAAGATCAGGGGCGCGATCAGCGGGTCGCAGGCCGGGATGGTCACAACGCTGGCCTCCGCGGGCGCATGGGCCGCGCCCGCCTCGTCGGTGATCAGCACCACCGAGCCGTTGCGCGCGATGACCTCGGAGAGGTTGGACATCGTCTTTTCGAAATAGGCGTCGCTGGGCGCAACGATGATCACGGGGGTGGATTCGTCGATCAGGGCGATCGGCCCGTGCTTCATCTCGCCGGCGGCGTAGCCTTCGGCGTGGATGTAGCTGCCCTCCTTGAGCTTGAGCGCCCCTTCGAGGGCGAGGCCGAACATTGGTCCGCGGCCCAGGTAGAGCACGTCGCGCGCCTTGGAGACCTCCAGCGCGATCGGCCGCATCTGATCCTCGGCCGTTTCGATCGCCTCGGAGACCAGGCGCGGCGCCTCCAGCAGCACCTTCACCAGGCGCTTCTCCTCGTCGGCGTCGATGCGCCCGCGCTGGCGGGCGGCGGCGATCGCCAGGGCTATGAGGGCGGTGACCTGGGCGGTGAAAGCCTTGGTGGAGAGGACGCAGACCTCCGGGCCGGCATGGGTGGGCCAGAGCAGGTCCACCTCGCGCGAAATGGTGGACTCCGGCGCATTGACGAGCGCGGCCGTACGCAGCCCCTTGGCTTTGCACCAGCGCAGGGCGGCCAGGGTGTCGGCGGTCTCACCCGACTGGGAGATGGCCAGCGCCAGGGTCGAGGGCGCGACGGCCGGATTGCGGTAGCGGAACTCGGAGGCGACCTCGACGTCGGTGGGCAGGCCCGCGAGGTCCTCCATGACATAGCGGGCGACCAGGCCGGCGTAATAGGCGGTCCCGCAGGCCAGAAGCTGCAGGCGGTCGATGGCGGTGAAGTCAAAGCCCTCCGGCGCCGCGGCGATCCCGGCTATGGGATCGAGATAGGCCGACAGGGTGTGCTGGCACGCGTCCGGTTGATCATGGATCTCCTTCTCCATGAAGTGCCGGTAGTTGCCCTTCTCCACCAGGGCGGCGGAGGCGGAGACCGTCCGCACCGGCCGCTCCGCCGCCTGGCCGGAGGCGTCGAAGATCCGCGCACCGTGATGGTCGATGGCGACGTAGTCGCCCTCGTCGAGATAGGCGATCCGGTTGGTGAAAGGCCCCACGGCGAGGGCGTCGGATCCAAGGAACATCTCGCCCTCGCCGAAGCCGACGACGAGAGGACTGCCGCGCCGCGCGCCGAGGATCAGGTCCTCATGGCCCTCGATCAGGGCGCCCAGGGCGTAGGCCCCGCTGATCCTCTCCAGGGCGGCTTTGAAGGCCTCCAGCGGCGGCTTGCCTCGCTCCAGCTCGACATCGATCAACTGGGCGACCACCTCGGTGTCGGTTTCGCCCTCGAACTCGCGCCCCATCGCCTTCAGCTCGGCCTTCAGGACGGCGAAGTTCTCGATGATGCCGTTATGGACCAGCATGACCCGGCCAGCCTTCTGCGGGTGGGCGTTGCGCACCGCCGGCGCGCCGTGCGTCGCCCAGCGGGTGTGGCCCAGGCCCGTGGCTGCATGCAGCGGTTCCTCGGCGAGCACGGCCTCGAGGTCGCGGATGCGGCCCTTGGCCCGGCGACGCTCCAGGCGACCGTCCACGTGGGCGGCGATCCCTGCCGAGTCGTAGCCGCGGTATTCGAGCCGGCGAAGGCTCTCCACGACGCGTGGCGCGACAGGTCTGACGCCTACGATCCCGATGATGCCGCACATGTGCGTTGATCGCCTTCCGGAAGTTGCCGCTTTGTCGCCGCCACGCGAACGGGTAACCTCGCTTCGCGTTAACCGGGACTGAAGCTTGTAGTCATCGTCGCGACAGACGCGGCGCAATAATGGTTTCGCATTTTTTCACGGACGCAACGACACGGGGATCCATGGGCGAGAGGACCTATTTCGGGACCGACGGCATCCGCGGCCAGGCCAACCAGTTCCCCATGACCCCCGAGGTCGCCCTGCGCGTGGGTATGGCGGCCGGCAAGCTGTTCCGCTCCGGGGGCGACCGCCGCCACCTGGTGGTGATCGGCAAGGACACCCGACTCTCCGGCTACATGATCGAGCCCGCCCTGGTGGCCGGCTTTACCAGCGTCGGAATGGACGTGCGGCTGTTCGGCCCGCTGCCGACGCCGGCGGTGGCGATGATGACGAGGTCCATGCGGGCGGACCTGGGCGTGATGATCTCCGCCTCCCACAACAGCTTCTCCGACAACGGCATCAAGCTCTTCGGCCCTGACGGCTATAAGCTCTCTGACGAGATGGAGGCCCGCATCGAGGCCCACATGGACGAGGGCCTGCAGGAAGGCCTCGCCGGGCCCAAGGACCTCGGCCGCGTGGCCCGGATGGACGAAGCCCAGGCCCGCTATGTGGAGATCGTCAAGGCGACCCTGCCGCGGACGCTGAGCCTGGCGGGCCTGCGCGTGGTGGTCGATTGCGCCAACGGCGCGGCCTACAAGGTCGCGCCCACCGCTCTCTATGAGCTGGGCGCCGAGGTGATCGAGGTCGGCGTCAGCCCCAACGGCTTCAACATCAACGAGGAGTGCGGCTCGACCAGTCCGGGCGCCCTGGTGAAGGCCGTGCGCGAGTATCGCGCAGACATCGGTCTCGCCCTCGACGGCGACGCCGACCGCCTGGTGATCTGCGACGAGAAGGGCCAGCTGGTCGACGGCGACCAGATCATGGCCCTGATCGCCAAGTCCTGGGCGGGCCAGGGAAAGCTCGCCGGCGGAGGCGTGGTCGCCACGGTGATGTCGAATCTCGGTCTGGAGCGCTTCCTGGCGGACCGGGGGCTCACCCTCGAGCGCACGCCCGTGGGCGACCGCTCGGTGATGGCGCGCATGCGCGAGGGGCGCTTCAATGTCGGCGGCGAGCCCTCCGGCCACATCATCCTGTCCGACTATTCCACCACCGGCGACGGCCTGATCGCGGCTCTGCAGGTCCTGGCCGAGCTGGTGCGCGCGACCTGTCCGATGAGCGCCCTCGCGCGGCAATTCGAGCCCGTGCCGCAGAAGCTGGAGAACGTGCGCTTCAGCGGCGGCCGGCCGCTGGAGACCGAGACGGTCAAATCGGCCATCGCCCATGCCCAGGCGAAACTCAACGGTTCGGGCCGCGTGCTCGTGCGCGCCTCGGGCACCGAGCCCCTGATCCGTATCATGGCCGAGGGTGACGACGAGAAGCTGGTCGCCCAGCTGGTGCGGGAAATCGCCGGAGCGGTCAAAACTGCGGCGGCCGCTGCCTGAGCCGGTTGCAGGGGGCCGAACGGCCGCCTGTGTCGGGCGGCCGCGCCCGTTTCATCCTCGACACCGTCGTTGAACTCTGGTTTCATCAGGTTTCACAGGCGCTGTCCCAGCGTCCTGCGGTTCCGTCGACAAGGGAAGCACGTGCAAGGTATCCCGCCGTCTAACAAATCCGGGAAACCGGTTGAGATGGCCAGGGGATCTGGCGGATTGGCCTGCTTTCTGTTTGCGGCTCTTCTGGCCTGCGCCTTCTGGTTGGGCGCGATTTTGGCCTCGCATCCGCTGGTTCACTAACGAACTACACGCAATTGTGAGTGGAAGCGCCGCCGCGCGCATCCCTCCGCTTGGGTCCTTCATGGGAGAGACGTTCACGCCGGGCGGGTGGCGATGATTCTTCCTGCGCGGCTGACGGCCAGCTCGACCAGCGCCGCGGCCATGAGCGTAGCGCCAACCAGCGGATAGATTACGCCTACGACTACGACGATGGCGATGAAGCCGCGCGCCGCGCGGGGCGCCGCGGGCAGCGGCGGAACGCCAAGCGATCCTTGCGGCCGTCGCTTCCACCACATGGTCGCGGCGCTGACTGCCATCAGCACGATGGCGACGCAGCCGCAGAGCATGATCCAGCGGTTGAGCGGGCCGTACTCCTGGCCTTGGTGCACGGCGATCCCCCATTCAATCGCCTTTGCGGCCGGCCCCCAGTCCGCGAAGCCGATGTCGCTCAGCACCTTGCCGGTGTGCTGGTCGAGATAGACGATGCGGGTGTCCTCGACCTTGTCAGGACGCCAGGTGGCGACGTAGGCGCCGCGCGGGCCGTCCGGCAGGTCGAAGCTGGCGCCACGGTTCACGCCCAGGCGGCGAAAAATGGCTGCGGCGCGGTCGACGCCGATTGGGGCGCGGCCAGGCTCGTCGCCGGACGCCGGTGTAGGCCGCATCTCCATCGCCCAGGGACGTTCCGGCTGCGGATCCTCGGCGTGTGGCTGATGCGGCATGTCCGGCATGGTGGCGGTTATCTGCCAGGCGGGCATGACCTGGGCCGGGGCCGGCGGCTCGTAGAGATGCGCGTCGGTCGCCCAGCGCTGCACCTTGGCGCCCCAAACCAACGACCAGGGCATTCCCGTCACCGCCAGGAACAGGATCACCGCCCCAGCGGAGGCGCCCGTCACGGCGTGGAGGTCTCGCCAGAAGACGCGGGCCGACGGTGAGCCGCGCAGGCTGACCACCCCGCCGGGGCCGCGGCCACGAGGCCACCACAGAAAGATCCCCGTCCCGACGAGGACGATCGTCCACCCGGCGGTGATCTCGATCAGGCAGCTCGCCCAGAAGCCGAACTTCTGCAGGCTGTGGATCTTGCGGACCAGTTGCATAACTCCGCCGTAGGCCGTGGAGCCGATCAGATGGCCGTCATAGGGATCCGCGAAGGCGGTCAGGGCCTCGCCCCCGCGACCCCGGACCATCAGCGTCACCGCCCGATCCGGTCGTGTGGGCGCCGTGATTTCGAGAACGCGCCCGTCGAGACCTGCCTCGACCCGGCTCACGACCTGGCTCAGGGGCGCCGGAGGGGCGGCTCGCGCGGGAACGTCTTCGAACGCCCGATAGGCCAGGTGATCCAGTTCCGGGCGGAACAGATAGGCGCCGCCGGTGATCGCCATCATCACCAGGACGGGCAGCACCAGCAGGCCGGCGATGAAGTGCCAGCGCCAGACCGCGGCGTAGAGGGAGCGGCTGTTCATGGCGCCCTCCTAGCGAAGGCTGAGGCGGAAACCGCCGAGGACCTCGAGCGGCGTGCCGAGGATCGGCGCGCCTCCCGAGTTGTTGGCGATATAGATCGTGTCGGTCAGGTTCTGGATCTGCACATAGGCCTGAAGGCTGCGCGTCAGCGGATAGGACGCCGAGGCGTCCATCACGAAATGGGCGTTTTCGATCAGGTTGTCCGCGGGGTTGTTGTCGCCGTAGCTCTTGGACACCCAGCGCAGGTCCGTCTCCAAGACCCATCCGCCGCGCCCCCGATAGGCGAGCCTCCCGCTGACATTGTGCATCGGGACCCCCTCCAGCCGTTCACCGACGGCGGCCGGATCCTCGGGATTCGAGGTGTAGTGGGAGTCCGTGTAGGTGTAGGCGAAGGTTGCTGTGAGGCCGTGGCCCAGGTCCCAGTCCGCCTCCACCTCGATCCCCCGGGCGATCGCGGAGGCCGCGTTGATGTTCTGGGTGCAGGTCAGAAAGGTGAAGGTCGCCGCGTCGAAGCCGCACTCCACCCCGAGCGCCGTAGGACTGTCGGAAGCCGGCAGGTTCCGCTGTGTTATCAGGTTGCTGATCGTCGTGTCGTAGAAGGTGACCTGGCTGCGGTAGCCAGGTCGGGTGAAGTCCGCTCCTACCTCGCCCCCGTGGAGAGTCTCCGGTCTGAGCAAGGGGTTGCCCTCGAAGATGCCCGCCGTGGTGTCGGCGAAGGTGCGATAGAGCTCGTCGAGCGTCGGGGCGCGGAAGGATTCGTAATAGGCCCCGCGCAGCGCCACCGTGTCGTTCAGCGCATAGCGGACATCCACCCGCGGATCGGTCGAGACCTTGATCGAAGCGGGGATCTGGGCGATCGCCGGCGGGAAGGTGTCTATGGCGTCGTAGTTCTCGTAATACTGGTAGCGGACGCTGCCGACGATCTCGAGGCGGCGGACAGGCTCGAGGCGACCCTGCGCGAAGCCGCCGAGGAAGAGCTGCTTGCCGCTGCCGACGATGGTCGGCGCCGCCAAGGCTCCGCTCGGCAGGTAGTAGTCGGCGAAATCGCCACCGGCGATATAGTGCGCATCAATCCCGACCATGTAGCTCTTCAGGATCGAATTCAGCGCTTGCTGCCAGATCAGAGAGCCTCCCGTATCTGAAACGGGCGTATAATGAACATTCGAAATATATTCGGTCGTGAACGTGAGGAGGTGCGGGTTATTCGTGACGAAATAGCTGTCATCATGGAAGACCGAAGCGGCGAGGGAACCGCCATTGGCGAATGTCTTCTTCACCTCACCTGAGTAGGTCCAGATGCTTTGGGAATCGTCGCCGATGGGCGTCTGAAGGACCTGATGATCGCCATGGTAGTCCACGGTCACGCTGGCCGTCAGGTCGCTTGTCGGGGTCGCGTCGGCGCGCACGCTGACGTTCCGCGCATTGAAAGTCGTGGGCGTGTACACCGGCGAGCGCAGGGTGGTGGTTCCGAACGAGTTCCATGAGGCCGGCGTGGTCTGGTAACCGCCCGTGCCGTCGAACCCCGCGTTGAGCGCGAGCGCCAGCTTGTCGTTCACCCGCACCGCGCCATAGGCATCGGCGCGATAGGTCCCGTAGGACCCTCCGGCGGCGTCGATGTCCAGTTCGTCGCTGGTCGGCGCCTTGGTGATGACGTTGATCACCCCGCCCATGGCCGAGTTCCCCCAGAGGGGCGAGCCGCCGCCGCGGACGATCTCGACGCGGTCCACGTCGCCGAGCGGGACACGGTTCCACTGGATGTAGCCGAAGAAGGGATCGTTCAACGGAACGCCGTCCATCAGGACGAGCATCCGCGTCTCGGTCACCGGCAGGCCGCGCATGGACTCGTTGTAGGCGGTGGGGTGGCCGACGAACGGGCCGAACTGGTTGAGTACGAGGCCGGGCTCGAGTTGCAGGATGTCGTCGAGGCCCTCGCCGGGAGTCTCGCGGACCTGGGCGGCGGTGACCACGCTGACGCTGGCGGGAACGTCCGTGATCAGCTCAGGCGTGCGCGAGGCGGTGACGACCACCTCTTCCACGGCGCTGGGGGTTGCGGCGGCGAGAGAGGCTGGCGAACGGGCAGGCGCTTGCTGCGCCTGCGCGGCCGCCGCCATGGCGGACGCCAGGGCCAGCGTGCTGGCCCCACGGAAAACGGGATACGGCATATGGACTTTCCGGCTTGACCCGGGCGTCCCCTGGCGGGCGCCGCGGGCGTGATCTGAGTCGCCAGCCCAGGCGTGGGCCGGCTGTCGAGGTTTCGGATCAGGCCAGAAGGGGCGGACCGCGCGCGCGGGTCTCGATCGCCGCGCCCACAGGCGGAGCCTGGGAGATTTCGGGCGCGAAGGTGATGAAGGCGACAACGGTCGCGACGGGCAGGGGCGCGGTCGCGACAACCACGGGGACGTGGGCGGCGACCTCGCACCAGGGGCAGCGGCCGTGCGAGGGGCCCGCTCCGCCATGAGCATGGGCGCGCCCTGGCGCCGCCGTCGCCTGGGCCGAGCAGATCTGCGCGCCGTCCATCCACGGGGCCGCCTGCATGACCAGCGAGCGCACGACCGCGTCAGCCTGCAGCAGGAGGGCCAGCAGCAGGATCGGCAGGACGGCGAGGCGGCCCAATGACTTCACATCGGTCACACCGCCCCATTCGCGCCATCGATCCGGCCGCGCAAGGGCGTTTCTGTCCCAGCCATGAAGGAGAAGGGACAGGCGCCCTCAGATCTCCTGGTTGTAAGCGCCCACCTCCGGGTGGCTGGCCAGGCGCGGCTTGACCTCCTTGTGGAAGAGGTCGCGCATGTCGTCGGGGGACCGCGTGCTCTCCACCACCACCACCAGCTCGGGCTTGTTCGACGAGGCGCGGACCAGCAGCCAGCTGCCGTCCTCCAGCGCCACGCGCACGCCGTTGACGGTGATCACCTCCTTGATCGACCGGCCCAGGATCTTCTGGCCGGCCTTGGCCAGGGCCTCGTATTCGGCGACCACCTCCTTGACCACGTCGTACTTTACCTCGTCGGCGCAGTGGGGGCTCATGGTCAGCGAGGTGTAGGCTATCGGCAGAGCGCGCTTGAGCTCGCTGAGCTTCTTGCCGCGGTTGCGGTCGAGCATGGCGAGGATCGCCGCCGCGGCCGTCAGGCCGCAGTCGTAGCCACGCCCGAGCGGCGCATTGAAGAAGAAGTGGCCCGACTTCTCGAACCCGGCCAGGGCGCCCAGCTCGGCGGTCTTGCGCTTGATGTAGGAGTGGCCGGTCTTCCAGTAGACCGTCTTCACTCCATGCGCGGCCAGCACGGGGTCGGTGGCGTAGAGGCCGGTGGACTTCACATCGACCACGAAGGTTGCGCGCGGATGCAGGGGCGCGAGGTCGCGCGCCAGCATCAGGCCCATCTTGTCGGCGAAGATCTCCTCGCCCGTATCGTCGACCACGCCGCAGCGGTCGCCGTCGCCGTCGAAGCCCACCGCAAGGTCCGCCCCGTGCTCGCGCACCACCGCCGCCATGGCGTGCAGCATCTCGACGTCCTCGGGATTGGGGTTGTAGCGGGGGAAGGTCCAGTCGAGGTCGCAGTCCATCTCGATCACGTCGGCCCCCATGCGGCGCAGGGCCTCCGGGGCGAAGGCGCCGGCCGTGCCGTTGCCGCACGCGCACACGACCTTGATCGGAGCGCTGAGCTGGCAACGGGCGGCCACGTCGGCGATGTAGCGCTCGCGCACGCCCTCGGCACGGACCAGCTTCCCGCCCGACCGCTCTACGGCTGAGCCCGACAGGACGATGTCGCGCACCTGGCCGATCTCGTCCGGGCCGAAGGTGAGGGGGGCGTTCGCGCCCATCTTCACGCCGGTCCAGCCGTTCTCGTTGTGGCTGGCGGTGACCATGGCGACGCACGGAGCGTCCAGGTCGAACTGCGCGAAATAGGCGACGGGCGAGAGCGCCAGGCCGATGTCCACCACCTCGCAACCGGCCTGCATCAAGCCAAGGATCAGGGCCTGCTTCACCGACTGGGAATAGGAGCGGAAGTCGTGGCCGGTGACGATCCGCTTGCGCCCAAGGCTCTGGATGTAGGTCCCAAGGCCCAGGCCCAAGGCCTCGACGCCCAGCAGGTTGATCTCCGCACCCAGCAGCCAGCGCGCGTCGTACTCGCGAAAGCCCGTCGGCTTGACCAGCGGCGTGGTCTCGTAGGCCAGGGTGTTGGGTGCGAGGTCGGCTCGGGGCTTCAGCGGCATGCGGGCTCTCATCGAAGAAACGGAAATGGGGCCGTTAACCCTGGCCATCCGCTGCCGGTTGCGCCGGATGGGCGCCCGGCGGGGCAGGTGAGTCCTGGCGCATCGGCGCCAGGGGATGGCCGAAGGGAGCGGGGGAGGGCGCACCCGATCCCTGCGGCCACACCAGGGACAGGGCGATCAGGGCGAGGGCGATCAGGGCCACGAGGGGGAAGAAAAGGCGATCGCTCATCGTCGGGGCGTACCTATAGTCGCCGCCGGGGCCGTTCGCCACCTCGGCGCTTGACGCAAAAGGGCCCAAGGCCCTAGCCCGGCGGCCGACGTTCACAGCAAGGCCGATCCATGTCCAAGCTCGTCCTCCTCCGGCATGGCCAGAGTCGCTGGAACATCGCCCAGCGCTTCACCGGCTGGGTTGACGTCGACTTGACCGAGAAGGGCGAGGCCGAGGCGATGCGGGCAGGCGAGTTGATCGCCGCCGAGGGCGTCGCCTTCGACCGCTGCTTCACCTCGGTGCTCACGCGCGCGATCCGGACTGCCGACCTCGCCCTGTGGAAGGCGGGCCAGCTGTGGATCCCGATGACCAAGGACTGGCGCCTCAACGAGCGCCACTACGGCGGCCTCACCGGCGCCGGACACGAGCCGATGCGCGAGAAGTATGGGGAAGAGCAGGTCCGCATCTGGCGCCGTTCCTACGACGTGCCCCCTCCGCCGCTCGAACCGGGCGGCGAGCACGACTTCGCCCGCGACCGCCGCTACGCCGGCGTCACTCCGCCGAAGACGGAGAGCCTCAAGACCACCCTCGAACGCGTCATCCCCTACTGGACCGCCGAGATCGCCCCATGCATGGCGCATGGCGAAACAGTGCTGGTCGCCGCCCACGGCAACTCCCTGCGGGCGATCGTGAAACACCTCTTCAAGGTGTCGGACGAGGTAATTCCGGGCGTGGAGATCCCGACCGGCAACCCCCTGCTGGTGGAGCTGGGACCAGGCGGCGCGCCGGTGGGGGCGCGGTATCTGGACGAGGGGTCGGCGACGCCGCTTCCCGCGATTCCGACGCCGTTGGCGGCGTAAACAAAGAAGCAAGTCTCCGGCCTGTCCGCTACCGCTCCGACCCCTCAACCGCTATCCTCCGCACAAACTGAAGCATCCCGAGGGGAAGATGGGGGGCGAGGGCGAGTGGCCGCCGACCGTGTCTCCGGCCTGTGGACGCAGGGGGAGCGTGGTGCGCCTGCTGCTGAGCGCTGACCGCATCGACGAAGCAACCGGCTTCGCCGTGGAGGGGCTTGGCGTGACCGTGCGGCGCAGCGCCGGGACCGAGCGTGGACAGTTCGAGGCGCTGCTTTCCATAGCGAGCGACGCGCCGCCGGGCTGGCGCGACATAGAACTGGTGCTGCACGGCCAGCCGCGCCGCCTGCCGCGGGCGTTCGAGATCCTGGAGCAGGTCTCGTACGGCGGCTACGGCGGCGGCGCGCGCGGCATCGGCAGTCATCTGATCTGATGCGCGCGGTGTGGTCCTTCTGGTCGCGGCCGCATCGGCTCTTCTACCATCGGCTCTGGCGCAGCGAGCGCGTGCACCTGCTCTGCTGGGCGCTGTCGGTGGCGCAGGCGGCGCGGCGCTTCGACGAAGTGCGCCTCGTCGCCGACGAGGCAGGGGCGGCGCTGCTGGCCGGGCGGCTCGGCCTGCCCTTCACAGAGGTGGATACCCGCCTGGAGGCGCTGAACCGGGACGGGGCGGATCCGCAGTGGTGGGTGCTTGGCAAGCTGATGGCCTATGCGGTGCAGGAAAAGCCCTTCGTCCACCTCGACGCGGACGTGATCCTGTGGAAGCCGCTGCCCGCGCGGCTGCTGGTCGCGCCGGTGCTGGCCCAGAACCCGGAGCACTTCGACTTCGAGGACCAGTCGCTCTACCGCCTCGACGGCTTTATGGGCGCGGTCGCCGAGCTGCACGGCTGGATTCCCGAGGCGTGGCGCCGCTACGCCGGACGGCGGCGAAATGCGGCGGCGTGCTGCGGGATCTTCGGTGGCGCCGACATCAACTTCATCGGCCGCTATGCGCGATCGGCGATCGACATCATCCGCGATCCGCGCAACCTGCCGGTGTGGGAGCGGATCGGCGCAGTGCGCGACAATATCCTCGTCGAGCAGTACTTCCTCGCCGCCTGCCTGGAGGCGGGCGTCGATGGCCGGCCGATTCGCGCCGAACATCTGTTCCCGAGCTCCGCGGACGCGTTCGACCCGCTGCAGGCGGAGCGGGCGGGCTATACCCACCTGATCGGCGACGCCAAGGCCGACGCCGAGATCGCCGATCGGCTGGAGGCGCGCGTGAAGGCGATGCATCCGGACCTGTACGAGCGATGCCTGGAGATCGTGGGGACGCCGAAGCCGGCCTGAACGGCGTCCGGGCGAGCGAGCGGGAGGGACGGGCGATGGGCGACAAGGCCGACGCCAATCAAAAGGCGGCGTTCGCGGCGGTCCAGCAACAGGCGCAGAGATGCCGCGCCCTGCTCGAGTCGATCGCCGGGCCAAACGCGAGCGTCCTGGCGCGGGCGCGGGCGGGGGACGCGGTCTGGAGCCGCGTGGCCGCCGAGCGCTACAACGGCGTGTGCGCGGCGCGGGCGGACCCGCAGTCGGAGCCCGACGCCTGGCTGGACGCGATCCGCGCCGATCCGGTTCTCAAGGCGGTGTGCGACAACCGCTGGCTGCTCGGCCAGGCTGTGGATGTGCTGCGCGAGCGGCTGGGTCGGATGGACACCATCGCCGCCCCCTATGACGATCTCGAGCGCTCCATCCGCCAGGCGGTGACTGGACCTGACCGCTCTCCGGCGGAGCTCGCCGGCGGTATCGACCAGGCCCTGGCGCTCGCCCGCCAAGCCGCGGCCTGGATGCCGGCGGCCGTCGAACAAGGCACGCGGTTCGACCGCTGGATGACCTGGCTGAAGAACAATCCGGTGATCGCCGCGATCCTCATCGCCGCGGCCGCCGTGACCGGCGCGGCGACCCTCTACAAGACCCTCCACGACAGCTTCGCCCCCAGTCCTCCGCCGTCGCGGCCGGCCGCGCATGCTGACCGCGGACCCTGACCAAAGTCGTAGTCGACGATTTCGGCGACGCCATCTCGCCCTCGCCCTCAGCCCCCTGAACGCCGCCGCCCGTTCGGCGAGGCGGATCGCGACCTGGCCTGTATGTCGGATCGGCGACCATGCCTGCCGGCAATTTCCAGCGGTTTTGGCATCGTAAACGAAACCTCAACCCACTTAGACGAAAGTGGTAGCGGACCTACGATCCGCGCGCGGATTCGTACGACCGCGCCGCGTACGTGACGTCCTGTCGCGGGCAGGCTCGCGAGCGCCTTGGCGGGCGCAACCTACCCTCGATGTCCATGGTCGACCCGAACGAGGCGGGTTCCAACAGGCGCCCGCGTCACAAGGGATCATCGACGGTTCATCAAGTGTGAGCCAAGGGTGAAAGCGATGACCTACCTCAACCTCTTCCATGTCGAGCGCCCCGTCTACGACGAAGCGATCGCCGTCGGCGACGTCGTCACCGTGGGGGCGGACCCGTTCCGCCAGTACGAAGTGATGGCGATCCGGGGCCAGAAGGCCTGGCTGCGCGATTCCGCGACCGGAATGGACAACATTGTCGTCGCGGTGAGATGCCGGCTGGTCAGCCGGCCCTTCGCCCGGGACGCCCTCTAAGCGGGGCGGCTCCCGACGCATTGACGGCTGCCGAAGCCGCCGACGGAACCGCGTTTCCTCGTCGTGGGGTTCATGAGGTTCGTGGCTAATTCGGTCGCCGGCTGGCCCCCAGGCTGGCCTAGCCGCGTTTTCAGGTCGCTCCAAAGTCAACCGAACCCCGGAGCGATATGCTAGTCCGCATACGATGACGTTTTCACATCTCTCGGCTTTGGTTGCCCACTATGGCTATCTCGCCACCTTTGTGGCGATCCTGCTGGCAAGCGCAGGAATTCCGCTTCCCGCCGGCGAACTGCTGATCGCGGCCGCAATCTATGCCGCACACACCCATCGCCTCAGCCTCGCGATTTTGGTTCTGGTCGGATCGCTAGGCGCCGTCATCGGGGGTGGGGGCGGTTACGCGATTGGTCGGTCGGTCGCCACCGTGACCCTCGCCCGTTACGGCGGCCTGGTCGGATTGAGCCCCGCACGCGCCAGACTGGGGCAGTACCTCTTCCACGTGCATGGCGGGAAGATCGTGTTCGTCCTGCGGTTCGTGGCTCTGATAGGCCCCTTCGGCGGAGTCTTGGCTGGCGCCAACCGGATGCCCTCGTCACGCTTCATGGCCTTCAACGCCCTGGGCGGCGTGGCATGGACCCTCGTTTTTGCGGTCGGCGGCTACCTGTTCGGGGCTTTTTTCGAAGCGGTCGGCCGCCCTATGGGGATCGCAGCCGTCATTGTCGCGATCGCGCTGGTCACTGGCGTGGCCATCTACGTGCACCGCTATGGGACCGACCTGCAAGGGAAAGCCGACAGGTACTTTCAGACCGCGGGCGCTCCAGCAGCTTAGTCAAGCAATTGAGACCGCCGGCTATCGCCCGACATAGCTCCAAGCCTCCGCTAGAAGCGTCGCGCAGCTCGGCAAAGACTGCGAGACAGGGCGCGCGATCATCGAGGCGACGGACCTCTTCACCACCGACAGGACACGGCCGACGCCACGCCCGCGAGCCCCTGAAGCGGCCGCCAGCGTCACCGTCGGATGGCTCAGAGGACCATTGAGGGCGACCGGCGTGCTGACGCGCAGGGCCTTGCCGGTCGGCGCTCCCGTCAGCACCAGGGACAGCGTGCCGTTGGCGATGTCGATGTCGCCGGAGCCCGATATCAGGCCCGCGCCGGTGAGAATGTCGAGGCGCGCGGTCTGGAGGCGACCGTCGGAGGCCGCGAACTCGCCGACCGCGCAATAGAGCGGCGTGCGTTCGGACTTGCCGCCCAGCGTGGTTTCCACAGCCTGCACCGGATCGCTGCTCAGCGCCGCCGCCTTGGCCCGTTGGATCTGGCCATGGCTGAGCCGGAAGGCCGCGCGGCCGCTGGCCGAAGCCGCCATGACGCGGGGGGAGCGGCCCTGTCCACGCAAGGCGAAGGCCGCGTCGAAGTCGCCATCCACCGTGCGCCCCAGGCCGTGGCTCAAGGCGGCGAGGCGCGCGCCCCGGAGCGCGCCCCTGAGGGTGAGGGACGGCGTCGTGGAGGCGAAGTCCAGCCGGGCGGAGAGATCGGCGCGGCCGGGCGAGGTGTCGAAGCTGACCGGGCCGATCGTGAGGCGATCCCCGCTCTGGGTCACCCTCGCCGCCAGGCGCCGTACGGGCAGGGGAGCGTCGGCCACCTGCGCCGCCGTGAACTCGATCTGCAGGTCCCCCTTGGGCATGCCGCCTGTTCGGAAGGGAGTGCTGGAGAACGCGCCGTCCGAGCGCTTGCCCGCAGACGGCGCGCTTGCACCGGACACGCCGCGGGCGAGGGCGTGGGGCGGCCGGGCGCGCAGGAGGGCGCGAACATCGCCGAGATAGGCGACACGGGAGGCTAGGCGGACCCGGGTCAGGGTCGCCCGATTCGACCGACGCCCAGATGAGAGCTCGCCCCTGACGTCGCTGCGGCCCAACCGGCCGCTGATGCCGGAGACCTCCACGCGTGGGCCGCTGCGGCTGACATGCCCGATCAGCTGGAAGGGGGGCGAGTTGGGCCCGTGGAAACCGAACAGGTAGCCGAGGGCCGCGAGGTTGGGTCCGGACGCGCGGGCTGCGAGGTTCAAGGCTTGAAAATCGAACGGCCGGCCGCTGGTCCCCGAAAGCTCCACGGCGGTTCGGCCATCGTGGACGTCTGCGCTGAACGGATAAGGCGCGATGGCCCGCCGCCCGTTCAGGTCCGCGCCTCTGGCCATCACGGTGTAGGCGCCGCCCTTGACCACGCCGCCGCCGGCCAGCCGAAACGGGGCAGGATCGCCGGGCCGGTCTTGCTGCGAAAAGACACCGCGCAAGGTCGTCTGCCTCTGGACGTCGTCGAGGGCCACGACGCCATCGGTGATTGTCAGGCGTTGCATCGACTGGAGAAAGCCCGGAGGGCCGCCGCGACCGAAGGTGAAGTTCGTCACCCCGGGGCGAAGCCGCACCAGATGCAGCTGCGGTTTGACCAGGGTCATCTCGACCGGTTCGAACCGCCCCAGAAGCAAGGGCGCGAACCGAAGTTGCGCCGTGACCCGCGACGCGCGGAGCAGAGGCTCGCCACTGATTGCGGGCGGGCTGGCGATCCACAGGCCCTCGGCCGAGACCCAGGGCCGGTTCGAGAGAAGGTGGGTCCTGAGTCGGCTGAAGCGCACGGCCCGGCGAGCCTTGGCGCTGGCGACAGCCTCGACAGCGCGATCGAACAGCCCCGTGTCGATCCCCGCCAGCAGAACGCATGGCGCCAGCAGAAAGAGGCCCGCGAGGGCGGCGGCCACGAGCGTCCACCTGCGGGACCAGGTCATTTGGCGGCTCCCCCTCGGGCGCTTGTCCTCGATGTGCGAAAATGAACAAAACCGGGCCGCCATGGCCGTTCCCAGGGGTACGGTCCTCGTGGAGACGGCGGCGCCGATGTCGCTCTCCGACGCGCCGGATATGAGCCACGAACCTCGCCGACCCCGCGAACGGGGCTTTGCCCGTCCCGTGGCGCCTGTGGGAGCGGTCGAGGTGTCCGGCCATAGAAAAAGGGCGGCGCCGGAGCGCCGCCCTTTCGTTTGGCTGTGAGGCCGGAGGCGGCTTAGGCCGCCTTCTCGCCTTCGATCAGGCCGTTGTCCTTGGCGGCGCCCGAGCCGATCTCGATGCGGCGGGGCTTCAGGGCTTCCGGAAGCTCGCGCTTTAGGGAGATCGAAAGCAGGCCGTCGGCGAGGCTGGCGTCGCTGACCACCACATAGTCGGCCAGTTGGAACCGGCGCTCGAAGTTGCGCTCGGCCAGGCCGCGATGGAGGTAGCGCTTGGTCTCGTCGTTGGCGGGCTTGCGGCCCTGAACGGTGAGGAGGTTCTCCTTGACCTCGATGTTGAGGTCGTCAGCCTTGAAACCGGCCACCGCGATCTCGATGCGGTAGGCGTTCTCTCCGGTCCGCTCGATGTTGTAGGGCGGATAGCCGCTGGCCGCTTCGGCGCTGGCGGCGTCGAGCAGGTCCGCCAGACGGTCAAAGCCGACGACGGAACGGTACAGGGGGCTAAGGTCGATGGTGCGCATGTTCGGCATCCTTCTGCAAAAGCAAGGTTGCGTTGATGTGCGGGTCCGTCGCGAGCCGGAATTGGCCTCGCGGGCGACCCGGAAGGCCCGGATGTCCAGCGCCTTCGGGCGAATAGATTGGCGCCCTTCTTTGCGGTTCAAGGCCGTCGCCGTCGCGCGCGCTCACGCGCATAGCGGGACAGTAGGCGGCTTGCTTCGCCTTCTGCGGCGGGATACGCCTCGCGCAAACAGGGGCGGCCGCCGGCGGATCGGGGTCGCAACGGGAGACCTTAGAAATGGCGACGCTGCAAGAAATCACCGACCGCATGAAGGCGGCCGTCGGAAGCGACTCCGGCCTCGACAAGACGCTGAAGTTCGACCTCAAGGGTGAGGGCGTCATCTTCATCGACCGCACCTCGGCCAGCAATGACGACAAGCCAGCCGATCTGACGATGACCATCAGTCTCGCGGACCTGGTGTCCATGGGCGAGGGCAAGCTGGACGCCATGACCGCGGTCATGACGGGGCGACTGCAGCTGTCGGACATGGGCGTCGCCATGTCGCAGCAGGCCAAGCTGCAGGCCCTCTTCGCCAAGATGAACTGAGCCATGGGCGAGGCGGCGCCGCTGTTCGGCGTCGTCGGCGCCGAGCCGCCCTCCGGCGCGCGGGCCGAATGGTTCGCCGGCGCCGGCCGGGCGCGCCTGCGGGCCGCCCTGGTCCCGGCCGCTGGATCCGCTCGCGGGTCCGTGGTCGTCAGTCCGGGGCGGACCGAACCGATCGAGAAGTACTTCGAAATGGCCGCGCGGCTGGCGTCGCGCGGCTTCGTCGTCCTGATCCACGACTGGCGGGGTCAGGGACTCTCGGCCCGCGCCCTGGCCGACCACAGTCTCGGCCACGCCGACGGCTATGGGCAGTTTCTCGCGGACTACGCAGCCCTGCTCGCGGCCTTCGAGGCGCGCCTGCCGCGGCCATGGCTGGCGATCGGCCATTCCATGGGCGGGTGCCTCGCCCTGCTCGCCCTCGCGCACGGGGAGGCGCGGTTCTCCGGCGCCCTGCTGTCGGCGCCGATGCTGGGGCTGTTGACGGGGCAGGTTCCCCCACCGGTGGCGCGGGGCCTCGCGGGGATGTTCAAGGCGTTGGGACGCGCGGGCCAGGCGGTGTTCGGGCCCCCGGCGATCGCCGCACCGTTCGAGGGCAACGTCCTTACCCACGATCCAGTCCGCTATGGGCGCAACCTGGCGCTCGTGGAGGCCGCGCCGGACCTGGCGCTGGGGCTCCCCACCTGGGGCTGGCTGGATTTCGCCTTCTCCGCCACGCGCGAACTGCAGACGGGACCGGGCGTCGCCCGCCTCGACATCCCCGTGACCGTGCTCGCCGCGGGCGAGGACGCCCTGGTCGACAACGCCGCCCTGCGCCGGGTGGCGGGGCGCCTGCCAAAGGGCCGCTTCGAGTTGGTGCCGGGTGCGAGGCACGAGCTATTCCAGGAGACAGACCAGATCCAGGCGGTCGTCTGGCGCGCGTTCGATGAGCTCGTGGGCGTGAAGGAAGGGGTGGGCGCTTAGGCCCCGCTTCCGCTCCCTCCCTCTGAAGGAAAGGCGACATACCGGTTGGCCGTCTTGGCGCCGGGCGAGGGGCGCGCCTAACCTGTCGACCGGAACAGGCGCGCCCGCGAGGCGCGCGCCGGCCGACGGAGGAGATGCAACATGGCGCAGGCCGACCTCGAGGCTTTTCGTGAGCGGGCGCGGGCGTGGCTCGCGGAGAATTTTCCGCCTTCGCTCAAGGGGCGGGCGACCGCGTTCGTGGCGGAGACGCCGGAGGACCGCGCGGAGGATGTCGCGCGCTGGCGGACGGCGATGGCGGAGAGCGGCTGGGGCGTGCCCACCTGGCCGACGCGCTATGGCGGCGGGGGCCTGACGCCGGCGGAAGCTGGAGTGCTGCGCGAGGAGATGGCGCGCATCGGGGCCTGGAACCCGATCGGCGGCATGGGGGTGATGATGTTCGGCCCCACCCTGCTGGAATACGGGACCGAGGCGCAGAAGGCGCGCCACCTGCCGCCGATCACACGGGGTGAGCTCCGCTGGTGCCAGGGCTTCTCGGAGCCTGGTGCGGGCTCGGACCTGGCCGGGCTCTCTACCCGCGCCGAGGACAAAGGCGACCACTTCCTGGTCAATGGCCAGAAGATCTGGACCTCGGGCGCGAACCTCGCCGACTGGTGCTTCTGCCTGGTGCGGACCGACCCCACGCGCAAGCACGAGGGGATCTCCTTCCTGCTGATCGACATGCGCACGCCGGGTGTGGAGACGCGGCCGATCCGCCTGATCAGCGGCGCCTCGCCCTTCTGCGAGACCTTCTTCACCGACGTCGTCGTGCCCAAGGAGAATCTGGTGGGGCCGCTCAACGCCGGCTGGGGGATCGCCAAGCGCCTTTTGCAGCACGAGCGCAGCGGCATCGCCGCAGCAGCCCAGACCCAGAGGGCGGAGGCGCGGGCTCAGCTGCCGGACCTCGCCAAGGAGTATGCTGGCGAGGACGAGGCGGGTCGCCTGGACATGACCGACCTGCGTGAACGGATCATCGCCTTCGAGACCGATCTGCGCGCCTTCCAGCTCACCATAGAACGCTCTTCCGCCAGCACCCGCGCTCGTCAGGGGCCGACGGCGACGGCCTCGGTCCTGAAGAACGCCGGCTCGTTCGTGCGTCGCGACGGGGCCGAGCTGACGTCCGAGGCGATGGGCGTCCATGGCCTCGGCTGGGAAGGCGATCCGTACACGGACGAAGAGGTCGCCGCGGTGCGCAACCTCTTCGCCAGCAAGGCGGGCGGCATCGCCGGCGGATCCCAGGAGATCCAGTACAACATCATCGCCAAGCGCATCCTCGAACTCCCCGATCCCCTCGGAGCCGCCGGCCGGCCGAAGTGAGGCAACAAGTCAACGGTCATTGACATCGCTGCCCAAAGCCGGGATGCTCGCGGCAAAATGGGAGAGCGCCATGAACATCGCGGTGAAGCCTGAGGCGGATATCGAGGCGGACGACGCCTGGACCGTGCCGCTGGAGGAGCTCAACCCGGCGCGCGTAGACCGCTTCCAGAACGACACCATCTGGCCGGTGTTCGAGCGGCTGCGGCGTGAGGATCCGATCCACTTCACGCCCGAGAGCGAATACGGCCCCTACTGGTCGATCAGCCGGTGGGACGACATCATGGCCGTCGACACCAACCACCTCGACTTCTCCTCGGCCGACGGCATCACTCTGGTGAACCGCAAGATGCTGGAGGCGCAGCGTGAGGCGTTCGCCGCCATGGGCCGCGAGCCTCGCCGCAACGGCGGCGCCGGCTTCATCACCATGGACGAGCCGGAGCACAGCGTGCACCGCAAGGCGGTGAGCCCCACCGTGGCGCCGGCCAACCTCGCCAGGATGTCTCCGGTCGTGCGCGAGCGCGCCGGTCAGATCCTCGACTCCCTGCCGATCGGCAAGCCCTTCGACTGGGTCGACCTGGTGTCGAAGGAACTCACGGCCATGACCCTGGCCACCCTCTTCGACTTCCCGCACGAGGAGCGGCGCAAGCTGCCCTACTGGTCTGACATGGTCACCAACCAGCCCGGCCACGGGCCGGTGCAGAGTTGGCAGCACAAGGCCGAGGCCATGGCCGAGTGCTTCACCGCCTTCGAGGGGCTGTGGAACCAGCGGCTCGCGTCCGAGCCGGGCGTCGACCTGATCTCCATGCTGACCCAGCATCCCGAGACCCGCGCCATGTCGCGCGAGCAGTACCACGGCACGGTGATCCTGCTGATCGTGGGCGGCAACGACACCACCCGCAACACCATCTCGGGCAGCATCTATGCGCTGAACAAGAACCCCGACCAGTACGACAAGCTGCGCGCCAACCCGGACCTGATCCTGCCGATGGTCTCCGAGACCATCCGCTACCAGACCCCCCTCGCCCACATGAGCCGGGTCGCGACCCGGGACATCGAGGTCGGCGGCAAGCTGATCAAGACCGGCGACCGGGTGGTGATGTGGTACATCTCGGGCAACCGCGACGAGAGCGCGATCGAGAACCCCAACGCCTACATCATCGATCGCGAGCGGCCGCGCCAGCACATGTCGTTCGGCTTCGGCATCCACCGCTGCGTCGGCAACCGCGTCGCCGAGATGCAGCTGACCATCATCTGGGAAGAGATCCTGAAGCGCTTCCCCCGCATCGAACTCGCCGGCGAGCCGGTGCGCACCTACTCGTCGTTCGTGCACGGCTGGGAAAGCATGCCGGTGATCGTCCCGGCGCGGGCCTAGCCCAAATCCGGCGTGGTTGCGCCGCAGGCGTTTAGTCTTAACGCAGAGCATGCAGAGAAGGCGCGGTGGTCGCAGAGAGTACGAGCCCCTCTGCGTCCTCTGCGAAAACTCGGCGGCCTCTGCGTTAAGACTAAACGCCTGCGGCGTTCTCCCCTTTGGGCTAGATCGCGCTCAGGTTCGCCTTGAAGCGCTGCCAGTTGCGGACGTAGCCGAGGGCGCCCAGGCCCATGTGGGCGGCCTGTTCGGGGGAGAGGTCGCGGACCACCTTGGCCGGGGAACCGAGGATCATGGTGTTGTCGGGGAATTCCTTGCCCTCGGTGATCAACGCACCCGCGCCGACCAGGCAGTTCTTGCCGATTTTCGCGCCGTTGAGCACGATCGAGCCGATG
>DATBEN010000137.1:0-39109 GCA_036276055.1 Caulobacteraceae bacterium | reverse complement strand
GTCCGCGGCTTTGGCGCCGCCATGGCGGCCCGGATCGAAACCGAAAACGACGTTCTCGGCGCCTCGGGGGTCAGAGGCGTCGTCATCAGACCAGGCCTCGTCTACGGCGCAGGCGGCAGCTACGACCTTCCAGGTCTGATCGGCGTCGCCCGCAAGAACGGCGTCGCGCCGCACGTGGGGTCCGGCGCGACCCTCCAGGCCTATGTCCACATCGATGATCTCGCCGACCTCTTCCGGCTGGCGGTCGAAAGGGCGCCCAAGTCCGCCGTGCTTCACGGCGTGACGGCCGAGGTCAGCCAGCGCGACCTCGCCGCGGCGGTCAGCCGGATGATCGGAGCGGGCGATCGGACCGAGCGCCTCACGCTGGAGCAGATGTTCGGGGCCGCTAGCTCGGTGGGCGTCAGCCTGGCCCTGAACAAGCGCCTCACCGCCGACAAGACCCGCGAGATCACCGGCTGGTCGCCGGCCCGCAGGGACATCCTTCAGGACGTGGAGTCTGGTTCCTATGCTCGCTGAATCGACGACCGCCCCCGCGGCGGACAGCGCGACGATCCTCAACTCACCGCTGACCTTGCCGTCTGGCGTCATGCTGCCCAATCGACTGGTGAAGGCCGCCATGTCCGAATTGCTGGCCGACGCGCGCAACCGGGCGACGATGGCGCACGAGACCCTCTACGGCGCCTGGTCCCAGAACGGCGCTGGTCTGCTGCTCACCGGCAATGTGCAGATCGACCGCCGCCACATGGAGCATGCCGGGAACGTGGCGATCCAAGGCAGGCAGGACGTGGAGCAACTGGCGTTGCTGAGGGCCTGGTCAGCCGCCGCCAAGCGAGGTGGCTCGCACGTCTGGATGCAGCTGGCGCACGCCGGCCGCCAGACACAAAGGTGGGTCAACACCACGCCCAGGGCGCCCTCGGCCGTGCCGCTCGACCTTCCCGGCGTCAAGTTCGGGACGCCTGTCGCCCTGACCCAGGCTGAAATTCTCGATCTGATCGAGCGGTTCGGCTACGCCGCCTCCGTCGCCCGGGACACCGGCTTCGACGGCGTGGAACTGCACGCCGCGCACGGATACCTATTCTCGCAGTTTCTTTCCCCGCGTTCGAATCTGCGGGAGGACGAATGGGGCGGCGACCTGGCCGGCCGAGCTCGCTTCCTGCTGGAGGTCGTCCGGATCATCCGGACGCGGGTCGGCGCCGATTTCCCGATCGGCATCAAGCTCAATTCCGCCGATTTCCAGCGCGGGGGCTTCAGCTTCGAAGACAGCCAGGTCGTCGCCGGTTGGCTCGACGAGGCGGGCGTCGATCTGATTGAGATCTCCGGGGGCACCTGGGAACAGCCCAAGATGGCCAACATCCAGGGCATCGAGCCGGCGTTCGACCCGTTCGTCAGCAAGGCGTCGCGCGATCGCGAGGCCTATTTCGCGCGCTTCGCCCCCGAAATGCGCAAGCGCCTCAAGCGCGCCAAGCTGATGGTCACCGGCGGGTTCCGCACGGCTCGGGGCATGGCGGACGCCATCGCCAACGATGGCGTCGACCTGATCGGCCTGGGCCGTCCCCTCGCTTTGGATCCTGGGGCGGCGACCGCGCTGCTGCGGGGCGACCCCATCAGCCTCGACCAGCCGGACGAGCGGCTGCGTTTGGGCCCTGGGCTGCTTGGTCCGCGCTCGCCGGTCAAACTGCTGCGGGCCATCAACGGTCTAGGATCGATGACCTGGTACAATGAGCAGCTCATCCGCCTGGGTGCGGGTCTGAAGCCCGACCGCGACATGAGATTTCTGCCTGCCTTCATCAGCATGCAGAACCGCGACAAGCGCATGGCCCTGGCGCTGGAAGGACAGCCCTACACGACCTCGAGATAGTCCCGGTCCGGCAACGGAGGGAACGGCGCCGTCGGCAGGGTCTGGTACCAGAAGGCTGTCGAGGCGATGTCGTCCTGCAGGGGGAGGTAGCGGCGGTCCTTGTCGGTTCGCCAGCCCAGGGCCTGGATGGTCACCCGAAGGTCGGTCTCGAAGCGCACCGGGTCCATGATGTGCCACCGGTACATGCCGAAGCGCTGCTGCGACCTGTAGAGGCCGTCTGGCCGGATCACCTGGGGCAGGCCGGCGTAGGGCGTGGTGAACTCCACATAGGCGGGGGTGGCGGACATGTCCCTGTCCAGCTGTCGCGCCATCGAGCCGGGGTCGAAGTTGTAGGCGCCGCAGAAATAGTCCTCCGTCCCGGTGCCGCAGATCGTCGGAAATGCCCCATCGCCATCCAGGAAGAACTTGATCTCGCCTTCGCCCCACCAGCCGTTGTTGTTGACGCCCCAGGCCATGTAGGTCCCCACGAACTGGCCCTGTCCCCGGACGCCGTCGAGAATGGTGTAGTCGGTCTTGTAGGGCAGCGGATTTGTCCGCCGGAACTGGGCGTGGAAATAGGCGATGTCTTCCGGAACCTCGGTCAGGGTGTAATTGATCTGGTAGTAGACATAGATGGCCTCGTCGTTGAGATTGGTCAGCGTCATGCGCGCCCGGCGGCGGAACGGCATTTCCCAATAGCAGTTGAACGCCCGGCCAGGGTTCACGCAGACCGGCAGCGAAGTCACCTGCGCATAGCGTTCCCAGCCGCAGGCGAAGAAGTCGCCAACGGGGCATTCGATCGACGGCTGGGCCTGATCGTCCCAGTAGGCGCGCAGGATGGTGTGGCGCCAGCGGCCGCGGGCCAGCGTCATCCAGATCTGCTGGATGGCGCCGGCCCCATGAATGTCGGCCAGATCGACCGTCCGGCCAGGCTCGATGATGATGTAGGGCGAGACCTTCCAGCCCTGTCCAAGCCCGCGCGCGGCGTTGGCGGCCGGCCCGTCGGTCGACATTCCTCCCCGGCCCTTCTCGCCGGTGAAGTTCTCCGGACTGATCGAACGGGTCCTGGCGTTCGACAGCCGGGCGAGGTTGCCCAGGCCCATCCCCAGGCCGTTGAACGCCGCCATCAGGAACTCCCGGAAATCGTTGTTGCGGGCGCGACGCCTATCCTGGTGCTGGATATATACGAGCACGCCTATCAGATGGACTATGGTGCAAAGGCCGGAGCCTATGTCGAGGCAGTGATGAAGGCGGTGAACTGGTCCAACGCCGACACCGCCTACGCTCACGCAACGCGGACCTGAGCCGATGGTCGCCAGGGCCTTCGTCGCGACCTGGGTGGCCTGTCTTGCGGTCACCGGGTACGCCCACGCCGCGGGGCGTCCCGGCCCGCCGCTCGCGCTAGAGCGCACGATCCCCCTGCCAGGCGTGTCGGGCCGCATCGACCACCTGGCGCTCGATGCGAAACACCAACGGCTGTTCGTTGCGGAGCTGGGCGCCGGGTCGGTGGAGGCGATCGCGCTGGCGAGCGGAAAATCACTCGGGCGGATCACGGGCCTGCGGGAGCCCCAGGGCCTCGGCTATCTGCCGGCCAGCGACGAGATCGTCGTCGCGACCGGCGGCGACGGCATGCTCCGCTTCTATCGCGCCTCGGGTCTTGTCCTGACGGCGTCGATAAAGCTCGGGGAGGACGCCGACAACGTGCGGGTGGACTCGCAGACCGGACGGGTCGTGGTGGGCTACGGCGAGGCCCTGGCGGTGGTCGATCCCGCCGCCCGAAAGGTTGTCCGTCGAGTTCCGTTGCCGGCGCATCCGGAAGCCTTCCAGCTTCAGGGAGATCGGGTCTTCGTCAACCTGCCGAACGCGGGGACCGTGGCGGTCGTGGACATCGCCGCCGGGCGCGAAGCCGCCCGCTGGCCCAATACGGGGCCGCAGTTCAACTTCCCGATGGCGATCGATGGCGCGGCCAGACGGATCGCCGTGGTCTATCGGCTTCCGGCCAGACTGACGCTGTTTGACGTCGGAGCGGGGTGGGTCGATCAGACGCTCGATACGTGCGGCGATTCTGACGACGTCTATTTCGACCTCGCGCGCGGCCGCATCTACGTCACATGCGGCGCGGGAGCGGTGGACGTGTTCGCGAAGGGTCCGTCCGGGTACGTCCATCAAGAGCGCATCCCGACACGAAGCGGCGCGCGTACCGGCCTGTACTCGCCCCAACTGGACCGGCTCTACGTCGCCGCCCGCGCCGGTTCGGGAGAGCCGGCCGCGATTCTGATCTATCGGCCCGGCTAAGCCCGCGTCACAGGCCCAGAGCGATCGCCCCAAACAACGCAAAGTGATCGGCCGCCCGGTAACACTCCGGATCCAGGCTTTCGGCATATCGTCTGTAGGCGGAGGTCTTGGCGATGACAGTGCGGGTCGCCGGATCGACCCAGACGAACTGGTTGTAGACGCCGATGGCGCTGTAGGCGCCGCTGTCGTCCGGGATCCACCATTGATAGCCGTAGCCCAGCGACCGCTCGGCGCTGACCCGCGGTCCGGGGCGCAGGTGCGGCGCGTCGGGCGTGACCGAGGCGGCGACCCAGGCCCTGGGCACGACCTGCGCGCCGTTCCAGGCGCCGCCGTTGAGGTAGCAGCAGCCGAGCCTGGCGTAGTCGCGCAGCACGGCGTTGAGGCCCACCCCGGCCATCTCGGCGCCGGCGCAGTCCACCATCCAGAACCCGTCCGCCTCCATGCCGAGCGGCGCCCAGAGCTTCTCGCGCAGGTATTCGGCGAGGGAGCGTCCGGTCGCCCGGCGCAGGACCATGCCCAGGACGTGGGTGTCGGTGCTGTTGTAGCGATTGAAGGTTCCCGGCTCGCGTTCGCGCACGCAGGCGGCGGCGAAGGCGTCGAGCGAGCCTGCGCCGGACATCACCCGGCCGTAGGCGGCGATGTCGGAGTCCGGGTCGCTGTAGTCCTCGTTCCACCGGGCGCCCGATGACATCTGCAGCACGTCCTTGAGCCGCACGCCGTCGTAGGCGCCGCCGGCCAGCTCCGGCGCGTAGCGGGTCATGGGATCCTCGACCGAGGCGATGGCGCCCTCGCCGACGGCGATCCCGATCAGGGCCGAGACGAAGGACTTCGAGACGGACCAGCCGATCGCCTGGGTGGTGGCGTCATTGCCGAGCCAATAGTCCTCGAACACCACCTCGCCGTCGCGCACGACGATGAGGCCGGTCGTCTCCATCTCGGACAGAAACCCGGCCGTATCGAGGCTGCCTCCCTGGTACTCGAAGGTGCGCGGAAGCTCGATCCGGGGCCCGTGCGGGAGGGGAGAGGGCAAGGCTGCGCGCCGGACCACCCGCACCGGATAGATCGTCGACATCTCGCGGAAGTTCTCGACCTGCTGGCCGCCACGGAACATGCCGGTGTCGCGTGTGATCCAGTCGGTCATGCGTCAGCCTCCAGGCAGGGAAGCCTGACCATAGCGCCTGTCTTCCCCCAGTGCGCTGCAGAACAGAGGCCGGTCGGAAGAACCGGCCATGCGGTTTTGAAGCGCATCGGGTGAACGGCGCCCCTGTCGCCGCATTCGGCGTTGGGAATCGGCTGCGGGTTGGTTCCCGACGATCACCCGCGGCCTCGCCCCTCCAAACTGGACCGGGCGGGGCCAGCCACCGGCGGTGAAGCGGTGAGCGGTCGTCGACCATCCATCAGCTGGGATGTGGTGGCCGACCGTGGCTCTCGGGCGTGCGCCGATTCACTTGGCCGGCGTCGAGGCGTGGGAACTCCCTGTCGGTCAGGCGCCGGCGCAATCGACATCTTAGCTGAGGCTGAAACTGAGCTGGTTCTCGGGTCCGCCGTCCCCCACCCGCACGATCTCGCGCTGGGCTACTATTCGGTGCACACCGCCCCAGCCACCCTGGCGGCAGGCGAACGCCGGATCGATGAAATCCGCGCTCGCCTGGAACGCGAGGGACGCTTGCGCCCCTGATCGGGACGGGCGGCCGTCACGCCATGGCGAACAGCTCCACGGCGAGGCGGTTGTCGACCTTGGTGACGCCGGGCGCGGCCCACGCGGCCCGCTCGGCTTCCTTGCGTTCGGCCCAGGACCGCACCTTGCCGCGCAGGACCACCTCGCTGCCGGTCGTCTCGACGGTGATCTGGCGCGCCTCCACTTGGGCGTTGCGCTTCAGCGCATCCTCGATCTTCCGCTTGACCTCCGAGGGCGACGCGCGCGGCGTGATGTGGATCAGATTGGTGACGCCCTTCGCGCCCTTCAACCTTCGGACCGCCCTCTCGGCAAGCTCCTTCTGATAGTTCCACTCAGCCTCGCCCTCGAGCGTGATCCAGCCGTTCTTCACCACCGGCGTGATGTGCTCATAGCTGGAGGGAAGCTGACTCTTGATCGCCGTGACGGCTTCGCGGGCGATCTCGGGGTCGGGGCGTTGGTCCGAACTGGGCAGGCGCACTTCGAGATCGTTGGCCAGGCCCATCACGCCCGATACCCGCTTGGCGTCCCGCTCGGCTTCGAACTTCTCGCTGTAGCTGCGCACGAAGCCCGTCAGGGCCACGACCCCGTTCTTGACGGCCACGGCGATGTCGTCCGGGTGGATGTCAGGGTCCCATTTGAGCTCGAGTTCAACATCCCGCTTGATATCTGAGTCGCTTCTCATCACGCACTCCTCCGAAGGACTGTCATCCAAGTTACCTGTTGAAAACGCGATGTTTTCATCATGGCGAGGCGAAAGCTACAACCAGGGCGCGACGTTCGCACTGACGGGTGTCAGAGCGCCGAAGCACGATCAGATGTTTCGAAGAAACGTGATTAGACTCAGGAGCGCGCCCCACGGGAGCACCCCTCAGGTATGACCCGGATGGTTCGCCGCACACCGCGACCGCATGTTGGCCGCTCACACGCTGGAGAACCGGCATGCCGTCCGCCGCCGTTGCCTCGAGACCGGATTCCAGATGTTATTCAGGAGCCGTGAGACTGGCGCCCGTGCTGGCGCGCATGGCCCCGGTGTCGCCGGCGACCGCTTTCGCCGAAGGAGACACGATCTATGCCCAGGGGGGTGCGGCGCAGTTCATCTATGAAGTGATCGAGGGCATGGTGCGCACGGCGCGGCTGGGGACGGACGGGCAACGGATCGTGCACGGTTTCTTCGTGCCGGGAGACGTCTTCGGCATCGAGCCAAACGGCGCGCATGCCTGTTCGGCCGAAACGGTCTGCCCGACTCGGATCGCCAGCTGCGAGAGGTCCCAGATCGAGCGGCGGGCCCTTGCGGACCAAGCCGTGGCGACGGCGTTCTGGTCGTGTCTGCTGAAGAGCGCCGAGCAGGCCGGAGCGCATATGAGCCTGCTCGCGCGGGCGACGGCCGTCGAGAAGATCGCCCATTTCCTTCTCGAGATGGGCGGGCGGATGTCGGCGAACCGTCGGTTGGCGCTGCCGATGTCCCGCTATGACATCGCCGACTATCTCGGCCTGTCCAGTGAGACGGTGAGCCGCGCCTTCACGGCCCTGCGCGAGCGACAGCTCATCGCCACCGAGGGACGCTCCGTGACCATCCTCAAGCTGGAGGGACTTCGACGACTGGATGGCCTCGCGGCCTAGGCCTAGCCCGCGATCCAGAGGTCCGGCCTGAGGCCCGCCGCGACGGCGATAAGCACCAGATCCGGCAAGGTCTGGGCCCCCAGCCGCTCCATCAGCCGGCCGCGATGGCTCTCCACGGTGCGCGGGCTGATGCCGAGTCCCCTGGCGATGGTCTTGTTTGTGCCGCCGGCGACCAGCCCGTCCAGCACCTCGCGTTCGCGCAGGCTGAGGTCGGCGAAGCGCAGTCGAGCCTGCTCGGCCGCCTTGTCCTGCTGGATGTTGGAGCGCAAAACCCCGAAGCTGGACGACACGGCGGCGACTAGCGTGTCGTTCCGGTACGGCGTCTGCAGCACGTCGGCCGCGCCGGCCTTCATGACCTGCACTGCGCGCTCGACGTCACCGCCATGATCGTCCAGCACGATGGTCGGCAGGCCCACCCGATCCCTTTGCAGCTGCCGGCAGACCGTCAGACCCCCGGCGCCGGGCGAGCGGGTGTCGATCACCACGCAGCCGGGCTCCAGCACGTTCGCCACGTCCAGGAAGGCCCGACCCCTCGCGAACGTCTTGACGGCGAAGCCACCGCTTTCAAGCACCTCTGTGGTCTCTTGCCGGGAGGCCCGGTCGGCATCGATCAGATAGACCAGCAACCCGGTCTGTCGCGTGACGTCCTGGGAGATGCCGCCGATCGTGCGGGCCTTGCCATCCTCCTCGCGGAAAGGGAAGGCGACGTTGTGGACCGAGCGCACCGCGCCATCCGGCCGCATGATGCGGTGTCGCCAGCTGACGGGGTGTCCTTCGTGCCGCGCCCGATCGAACATCGCCTGAGCGGCGTCCTGGTCCTCGGGATGGGCGGTTTCCAGCCACGCGGAGAGGTCCGGCCAAGGCCTTTCCGACGCGACGCCCCACACGCGCTCCACAGCGGGACTCATGTACTCGATGACGCCGGTCTTTGCGTTGATCATCCAGAGCACGTTCGACGAGTTCTCGGCGAACATCCGGAACCGTCTCTCGCTGTCGCGCGACGCCTGCTCGGCCTCCTTGCGCTCGGTGATGTCTTGCGCCGCGCCGACGAAGGCTACCGGGCGGTCCCCTTCGAAGAAGGTCTGACCATAGGTCGCGATCCAGCGCTGGACGCCGTCGACTATACCTATCACGCGATATTCGAGGTCGTAGACCCCGTCGCCGGCCGGATCCAAGCAACCGGCGAGCGCCACATCGACCCTGGCCAGATCCTCCGGGTGGACCGCGCCGCGCCAGATGTCGTAGTCGATCTCGGCGTCGGGGGGCAGGCCCCACATCGCCTTCAGCCGACCGTCCCACTCCAGCCGGTTGGTCTGCGGATCCCAGGTGTAGGGCGAGAGGCCGGCGAGATCGCAGGCGATCCGCAGCGTTGTCTGACTCTTGTGCATTTCGTCGGCGCGAGCCAGTCGTCGGCCGGCGAGCGCCGCGTTCCATTCGTCGTCCACCGTCCCCACGGCGTCGGGCGGATGCTTGGCGCTCTGTTGAGCGGCGCTCGAAAGCCTGGTCGCCAGCGCCATGGGGGAAGCGGCTTTCCGGTGTTGTACTACGCAACTCTCGGAACATCATGCGCGGCCTGAAGGAGGCCCAACGCGCGTGAATATCCGGCGTCGACTCGTTCGCCGCCGCCCAGCGCTCCGAACGCGCAAGTTCTTAATGGGCTGCATGGTCGAGGCCGATTTTGTCGCCCCGCCCTTCGTTAGCGGCCTATCGCCAGTGCCGCAGCCGCCAGAAGCGGTGATAGGGATAGGGGCGATAGATCCAGTGATCCCCGATCCAGATCCAGGGGCGATAGTCGGGCGGCGCGACGTAGACCCACTCCGGGCCATCATAGACGTAGTAGAACGGCGGCGCGCCCACTCGGACGACATAGCCCGGCGGGCAACCGGGACTGGTTGAGCCGGCCCCGACCGCCGCGCCGGCCGCGGCGCCCAGTGCGCCGCCGACCGCCGCCCCAGGCCCACGACCCACGGCCCCGCCGGTCAGGGCGCCCAGGGCGCCGCCAATAACCGCGCCGGCGACGGTCTTGTTGTCCTGTTCGCGCACGCAGTTCGCGGCCGCCCATTGCTCGACGGAGCGCTGATAGGCTCTGTCCGCATCAATCTGGGCCTGCACCAGGTCTTGGCTCCGATCGGCGTCGCTGTATCCGGATGGAGGCGGAGGCGGAGGCGGATTGCCGTATTCGACGCCGGGGGGCGGGTCGGCCGCTGCGGTGGAAGCCAGAGCGGTGAGGCTCACGGCCAAGGCGGCGGTCGCGGCGGCGGAGCGAAGGAAGCGGCGGGGGCTGGACATTGGAACTCCTTCGCGAGCCGGACGGCGCTCAATCGGCAGTCGCTAACACGGGTGGCCCCGACCTTCCCTGACGCACGTCAGGGCGCGCCCGCGCGCCCGCCGCTAATCTCCCCGCACGGAATCGCGCGCCTGAACCGACCGGTGGATGTCATGGAGACGAGAACAAGGATGACGCTGGCCGCCGTACCCCTGGCGATCCTGATCCTCGCAGGCTGCGCGATGACCGGCGTGGGCAGCGGTTCATCGCCGAACGGGACGGTCAAAGCCACCTTCACCTGGAAAGCGGAGGGCCCACCACCGCACGCCGCCGCTAACCAGTCACTGAAGGAAGGAGAACTTTCATGAGCAGCCACACCGCAGGCACAGGCGAATCTCTCAAGGCGGAAGAACGTTCGGCCGTGATGAGCGCCGCCCTCTCGCGTAACTGGTGGGCCGTGGTCATCCGCGGCGTCGCGGCGATCCTCTTCGGGGTGATCGCCCTGCTGGCCCCGGGAGCAGCGCTGCTGTCCTTCGTCATCGTGTTTGCCGCCTACATGCTGGTCGACGGTGTCTTCGCAATCGTCTCGGCCGTGCGCGCGATGACCCGGCATGAGCGCTGGGGCTTCCTGATCATCGAGGGCCTGGCCAGCCTCGCCGCCGCCGCGGTGGCGTTCGTATGGCCGGGTATCACGGTGGCGGCCTTCGTGATCCTGATCGCGGCCTGGGCGCTGGTCACCGGCACACTCGAACTTTTCGCCGCCCCCCGCCTCGCCCGAGGGAGCGGCAAGATCTGGATGTTCCTCGGCGGGCTGGCCTCCGTTCTGTTCGGGGTCCTGCTGATCATCGCGCCCTTGATCGGAGCGGTTGTCCTCACCTGGTGGATCGGCGCCTATGCGCTGTTGTCCGGCGTCAGCCTCTGCATCCTGGCCTTCCGGCTGAGGCAGAAGAACCACGAGCAACCGCGGGGTCCCGTCGGGGCTCGCGCCTGACGATCCCGGATCGGACGCCCGGATGATCCTGACCTCCGCCTGGGTCTCGGCGATCGGAAGCGTGGCGACGGGGCTCGGCGCGGGACTGGGGGGCTGGGCCGCGTTGCGCGGCGTGAACGCCTGGCGGATCGAGGCGCTCGGCCGGCGCAAGGCCGAACTCGCCGAGGAGGTGCTGGCCCAGTTCTACCGCGCGCGGGACGCCTTGATCTGGGCGAGGCTTCCGGCCGGGGGCGCCGGGACGGATGTGCCCGCGGACGATGGCGCCCAAGCCGCCGCCCGGGACGCCACCGCCATGGCCGCGCCCATCGAGCGGCTCAACCAAGCCAGTCAGGTTTTCTCCGAATTGCAGGCCAGCCGCTATCGGTTCATGGCCTATTTCGGCGAGGACGCCGCGCGCCCCTTCGACGATCTCCGCAAGGTGCACAACGAGGTCGTCGAGGCCTCGGCCCGGCTGATCCGCGCCCAGGGCAAGCCTGTGTCGGAGGGCGATGCGGCCGATCAGGATGTGTGGCGCAACACCATCGGTTGGGGCGCGCACGGGCAGGACCATCTGGCCGATCGACTCGAACGCGCCGTGCGGACGATCGAGCGCATCTGCCGGCCGTTGATCGAGGAGCCAAAGACCCCGCGATCGCGACTCGCCCATCGCTTACGGGGCGATCGCGGATCGGTGAGGAACTGACCGGCGTCAGTTCGGGGCTCTGGGCGGCTTGCTAGCATGCCGGCCTCCAACCAGAGGCGCCGCGCATGGCCGAGATCCTCCCCCCTGGGCGCACCGCGCCCGACTTTCGATTGCACGTCACGCCCGACCAGACGCTTTCGCTATCCGAGCTGAAAGGTCGTCGCGCGATCCTGGCCTTCTACCCCGCCGACTGGAGCCCGGTCTGCGGCGATCAGATGACCCTCTACAATCAGCTGCTTCCGGAATTCCGCGAACGGGGCGCCGCACTTCTGGGACTGTCGGTCGACGGCGCCTGGTGCCACCAGGCCTTCTCCCAGCACCGCAACCTGCACTTTCCCTTGCTCTCGGACTTCGAGCCCAAGGGCGCCGTCGCCAGGAGCTACGGCGCCTATCGAGACGCGGAGGGCGTCTGCGAGCGCGCCCTGTTCGTCCTCAACGAGAACGGCGTGATCGCGTGGAGCTACTGCTCACCAATCGCCGTGAACCCCGGCGCCGACGGCATCCTGGATGCCTTGGACAGCATGACAGGAACGGAGAAGTCTCATGGCCATGCTCAGGGCGCCCATCACACTGCGTGACCACCGATTGGGAAGCGACGACGCCCCTGTCGTCCTGGTCGAGTACGGGGACTATCAGTGTCCCTACTGCGCCATGGCCCAGCCGGTCGTGCGCGAGTTGCTGCATCAGGCCGGCCCGGACCTCGCCCTGGTGTTCCGTCACTTTCCGCTCTCGGAAGTGCATCCCATGGCTGAGACCGCGGCGCAGGCGGCGGAGTTCGCGGGTGCGCACGGCATCTTCTGGCAGATGCACGAGGCCTTGTTCGCCAACCAGTCGCGGCTCGACCCATCGCTGATCTTCGCCCTTGCCGGGACGCTCGGCCTGTCCCAGGCGTCGCTTCAGCGGGCCTTGGCGCTGGGGACCTACGCCCAGGAGGTTCGCGAGGACTTCGTGAGTGGGGCGCGGAGCGGCGTGAACGGAACGCCCTGCTTCTTCGTCAACGGGGTCCGGCACGACGGCGCCTACACTTTCGGGGCCCTGGCTGCGGCGATCAGCGCGGCGCGACGCCAGGCGAAGACGGCGAAATCCACCGCGCGGCAGGGAGACGCCAGAGCCTGACGGCGTTTCCCAGAGACGGCCCCGGCCGGGCTCGCGGATCCAGAGCGCGTTCCGAAAAGTGAGAACCAGCTTCATGACGAGGAGGTCACCATGGCGAGCACCAGGACCGAAGGCGACCAGAAGGGCGGCGCGACCCGAACCCCCGAGGTGATTCCAAAAGACGCCTGGACCCGGTTGTTGGACCGGCTTTCGCGCCTGCTGGAAGGCAAGCGCGCCGAGGTGGAGGTCACTTCGCTGGGCCTGGGCGAACAGTTCGAGTCGGAATGGGCGCCGCTCGTCGGTGTCAGCTACGACCACAAGGACGACGTCTTCTCCGTTCACGTCGGCGATATCGACCACCTGATCTATCGGCCACGGTCCCTGGCCGTGCGGTGGGAAGGCCCGGCCGTGGAAAGCCTGGCCATAACCGATGGCGAGGGAGGCCTGCATCTGGTGCGGTTCGGCGAGCCGCAGATGCTTCCGCCGCCGTAGAGGCGTCGAGCGCGCCTGCGCCAGACATCACCCGTCCATAGGCGGCGATGTCGGAGTTGGGGTCGCTGTAATCCTCGTTCCACCGGGCGCCCGACGACATCTGCAGCACGTCCTTGAGCCGCACGCCATCGTAGGCGCCGCCGGCCAGCTCCGGCGCGTAGCGGGTCACCAGATCCTCGACCGAGGCGATGACGCCTTCGCCGACGGCGATCCCGATCAGGGCGGAGACGAAGGACTTCGATACGGACCAGCCGGTCGCCTGGGTGGTGGCGTCATTGCCGAGCCAATAGTCCTCGAACACGACCTCGCCGTCGCGCACGACCATCAGGCCCGTGGTCTCCATCTCAGACAGGAACCCGACCGTATCGAGGGCGCGGCCCTGATATTCGAACGACCTTGGAAGCTCGATCCGGCCCCCCCCCACGGGAGCGGTGAGGGCGAGGCCGCGCACCAGGCCGGGAAGCCTCACCATAGCGCCTGTCTTCCGCTATGCCGCAAGACGTGTCCGTTCCTGACCTCAGGCCACATGCGCTGAGGCGTGTTCCATGCGTATTCTGCCCAGCGAGCCCCGGAGACGCTGGAGACGCTTATGAATTCTCGCTTGCCATTCCGATCCATCGCAGGGCTCGGTGTCGTCGCCGGCGCGCTCGCTGCTGCAATCCAAGCGCAGGCCCACGCTCATCTCATCGCCTCTGCCCCCGCCAAGGATGCGACGGTCGCCGCGCCGACGCTCCTCACCCTGCACTTCAGCGAGAAGCTGGAAGCGAAGTTCTCTGGCCTGGAGCTGGACAGGTCAGACGCAACCCGGGTTCCGGTCACGTCCGCAGTGCCGAACGACGATCCCAAGACGATCCTGGGCAGGGTGGCCGGCCGACTCCCGCCCGGCGTCTACACCGTCAAGTGGCATAACGTGTCGGCGGACAGTCATCGCATGGAAGGCTCCTATAGCTTTACCGTTCGCTAGGTCCGGATGCTCGAGGTCGCCTTCATCAACTCGCGCCTTGTCCAGTATTTGGCGGCGATGATCCTCTGCGGATCGCCGCTGTTTTTCCTGTACGGCCTGCCGAGGCAAGGAAGCGAGGCCGCCACGCGCCTCGGCTGGGCGCGCCCTCTCCTGGCCGTGGCGAGCGCCGCGCTGCTCGTCGGCGCCGTCGTCGGATTGGCCGCTCAGACAGCGAACGTGACCGGAGAACCGGCCGACGCCCTCAGGCCGCGCGCCTGGCTGAGCGTGGTGACCGGCGCCGATTTCGGACCTGCGATGGCCGCGCGGATCGTTCTGCCCATCGCCGCTCTCGCACTTGTGCAGCTGGGCCGCCCGTCTGTTCCACTCTGGGGCGCATCCAGCCTGATTGGCGGCGCGGCTCTCGCAAGCTTCGCCTGGACCGGCCACGGCGCTTCCGACGAAGGCATGGCCGGCCTCGTCCACCTTGGGGCCGACGTCCTGCATCTCTTCGCCGCGGGCGTCTGGCTCGGTGCGCTGGCGGTCCTCGCCATTCTTCTGCGCACGTCGGGCGGCGGTTCCGATCTGGCTGGGCTTCAGGCGCTCCACCGCGGTCTGAAAGGCTTCTCCGGCGTCGGCACGGCGACAGTGGCGATCTTGCTCGCGACGGGGCTGCTGAACAGCTGGTTCCTGATAGGCCCCAACCATGTCCGAGACCTGTTCGTCACGCCGTATGGGCTCCTGCTCTGCGGCAAGATCGCCATCTTCGTCGTGATGCTCTGCCTCGCCGGCCTCAACCGATTCAGGCTGACTCCGGCCCTTGCCGGCTCTTTGTCAGACGGCGGATCACCCGCAGCCGTGAGGCGCCTTCGCCTCAGCATCGCGTTTGAAACGGCGTGCGGCGGCGCCGTTCTCGCCCTCGTCGCCGTCCTGGGTACGCTGGAGCCCCCCTCGGCGATGGGTTAGCGAGTGCGGGCCCCTGCCGCCGGTCAGCATGCCCGGCCCTCGTCGCGCCTCCATGAAGCGGAGGAAGACCTCGAGGGGCATGGGGGTGTGTCGGCGGCTGGGGTGGTAGAGGAAGACGCCGGTGACCACGCGGGCGTAGTCCTCCAGCAGGGGGACGAGGCGGCCGTCCGCGAGCCAGGGCGCGGCCATGAACTCGGAGATATAGACCACCCCGAGGCCGTCCAATGCTGGGCGAAGCAGGAGATCCGGGTCGTTGACGATCAGCGAGCCTTCGACGGCGATCTCGGTCTGCTCGCCATCCTTCTCGAAGGTCCAGGGCAGCAGGGATCCGTCCCACGGGGAGCGGTAGCCGATGCAGTTGTGCCCATGCAGGTCGTGCGGCGTCAGCGGTCGCGGCCGGCCCGCCAGATAGGCCGGCGAAGCAACGGGCATCAGGCGGAACGCATCGGCGATCCGCAGGATGGTCATGTCGCGCTCCACGCGATGGCCCACCCGGATGCCGGCGTCGAAGCGGCCGCTGACGATGTCGCGGTGAGTGTCGTCGACCGAGATCTCCAGGCGGATGTCGGGATATTCGGCCAGGAAGGGCTGGATCAGGGGCGCCAGCATCAGGGTGGCGTAGGGACGGGCGACGGCGAGACGCAGCGTCCCCATCGGTTTGGACCGGAACGAGTTTACGCTCTCCACGACGTTGTCGAGGCCTTCCAGCACCGGGCGCACTTCGGTCAGGAGGCGCTCGCCGGCCTCGGTGAGGGCGACGCTGCGGGTCGTGCGGTTGAACAGGCGCACGCCCAGCCTCTGCTCCAGATTGCGGATGGTCTGGCTCATGGTCGGAAGCGCGATCCCGACCTGGGCCGCGGCGCGGGTGAAGCTGCCGTGCTCGGCGACCGCGGCGAAGGCGGCGAGTTCGTTGAGCTGAATGGGCATTCTTCGACAGAGACGAACAAACTATTCGGAATATGTTGAATTAACAAAAGCCGATGAATGGTGCAATGCAACGTCGCGCCCAAAGGCTCCGCGCGCCCGCATTGGCGGGCAGCGGCTCGGGGTTCGGCGCAAAGGTCCGGCCCTTCTGAGCCGCAACACCAAATGGATCAGCGGCGAATGAACGGTTCGGCGAACGTGAGCGAGGCTGCGAAGGACGTCACACCGGCAGGACTGCGCGACAGCGCCGAGATTTCCCTCCCACGTCAGGGCGTCACGCGACGGATCCGCGTCGTGCGCTGGCGCCGCTGGGCGCTCTTCCTGCTGCTGCCGGTCGTCCTGGTCGCGGGGGGGATCTGGTACGTCAACGGCGGCCAGACGGTCTCTCTCGACGACGCCTATGTAAACACCCGCAAGGTCGGGATCTCCACCGATGTCACCGGGATCGTCGATCAGGTCGACGTCAGGGACAACCAGCACGTCCAGGCCGGGCAGGTCCTGTTCAGCCTGCGCCTGCAGCCCTTCCAGATCGCGCGCGAGCGGACCGACGCCGAGATTGGAATGGTGCGCGACCAGGTGCAGGCGTTGCAGGCCAACTATCGCGACATGCAGGCCCAGATCCGGCAGGCGCAGGAGGACGCGGCCTATTACGACACCGAGGCGGCGCGCCAGCGGAACCTGCTCAATGCGCACGTCTCCTCCCAGGCGAACTTCGACCTGGCCCAGCGCAACCAGCAGACGGCCCACCAGAAGATCGATTCCCTCCGCCAGCAGCAGGCCGCGATCTCCGCCCAGCTCGATGACCATCCCGGCGGTCCGCCCGAGGCGAACCCGCGCTATCATGAGGCGGTCGCGGCCAGGGCCGAGGCCGCGCGCGAGCTGAACGACGCGGTGGTGCGGGCGCCCTTCTCCGGTCTCGTCACCGGGGTCGATTCGATCGCGCCGGGCAAGTCCCTGCCGGTCGAGACCACCGCCTTCTATCTCATCGACACCGATCACGTCTGGGTGGACGCCAACCCCAAGGAGACCGAGCTCACCTGGGTGCGGCAGGGCCAGCCCGCCCGCGTCCACGTGGACACCTATCCCAACGTCACCTGGAAGGGCGTGGTGGAGAGCATCAGCCCGGCGGTGGCCCAGGAGTTCTCCCTGCTGCCGGCAGAGAACACGAGCGGCAACTGGGTGAAGGTCGTGCAGCGGGTCCCGCTGCGGATCCGCATCGACACCGATCCGGGGCAGCCGCCGCTTCGCGCCGGCATGAGCGTGGAGGTGAAGGTCGACACCGGACATCGGCGCGGCCTGCCGCACTTCCTCAGCGGTCTCTCCGGCGGATCGCCACGGACGAGCCGATGAGCGAGCAGGGCCCCGCCGGCGGCAACCGCGCCGCCATCACCGTCTGCGTCATCCTCGCCACGGTGATGCAGGCGCTGGACACCACCATCGCCAACGTCGCCCTGCCCTACATCCAGGGCAGCGTGTCGGCGAGCCAGGACCAGATCGACTGGGTGCTGACCTCCTACATCGTCGCCGCGGCGATCATGACCCCGCCGGTGGGCTATCTGGCTGGGCGCTTCGGGCTCAAGCGCCTGCTGCTGGTCTCGATCTTCGGCTTCACCGTCGCCTCGATGCTGTGCGGGATGGCCCAGTCGCTGGACCAGATCGTGCTGTTCCGCGTCCTGCAGGGAATGTTCGGCGCGGCCCTGGTCCCGCTCTCCCAGACCACCCTGATGAACATCAACGCCCCCGAGCGGCAGGGCTCGGCGATGGCCCTGTGGGGCATGGCGGTGATGGCCGGGCCGGTGCTGGGACCGGTGCTCGGCGGCTGGCTGACTTCCGCCTACAACTGGCGCTTCGTCTTCTACATCAATCTTCCGATCGGCGTTCTCGCCTTCCTCGGGGTGATGACCTTCGTCTCGGAGACCCCGCGCAACATGGCCGCGAAGCTGGACGGTTTCGGCTTCGCCATGCTCAGCATCGCGCTGGCCGCCTTTCAGATCATGCTCGATCGGGGCGAGGAGATGGACTGGTTCGGATCGAAGGAGATCGTCATCGAGGCGCTCGTCGCGGCCTCGGCCTTCTATCTGTTCCTCGCGCACACCTTCACGACGAAGACGCCGTTCGTGCGGCCCGCCCTGTTCCGCGACCGGAACTTCACGGCCGGCGTCATCTTCGCCGCGGTCGTGGGCCTGACCTACTACGCCTCGCTGGCCCTGCAGCCGCCCTTCCTGCAGGAGTTGATGGACTATCCGATCGTCACCGCGGGCCTGGTGATGGGTCCGCGCGGCATCGGAACCATGGCCGCGATGATGGTGGTGGGCCGCCTGGTCGGACGGCTCGACACCCGCCTGCTGCTGGGCGTGGGCCTGATCATCACGGGCTGGACCTTCTATCTGATGACCCACTGGACGCCGGCGGTCGCGACCTCGACCATCGTCGTCGTGGGGATCGTCCAGGGAATTGGCCTGGGCTTCCTGTTCGTGCCCCTGAGCGTGGCGACCCTCTCGACCCTATCGCCGACGGACCGCGCGGAGGGGGCGGGCATCTACAGCCTCTCGCGCAATATCGGCTCGAGCGTCGGCATCTCGGTGGTCAACAGCCTGCTGACCCAGAACACCCAGATCAACCACGCCCTGATCGGCAGCTACGTGAAGCCCACCAACCCCGGCATGGACGCGCCGGACGTGGCGCGGCTCTGGGACCCGTTCGCCGCCGCCGGGCGCGCGGCCCTGGACGCCGTGATCACCGAACAGGCGCAGATCATCGCCTACATCGACGACTACAAGCTGCTGATGATCGCCACCCTGGCCGTGATCCCCCTGCTCATGGTGTTCAGCAAGCCCGTGGCGCCCGCGGGCGCGGACCACAGCGTGGTGTTGGAATAGAGATGCGCCTGCCGATTAGCCTTCTTGAGTCATTGGAATGCTGGAGGGCTTCCCTTCTCCCCTTGCGGGAGAAGGTGGCCGCCGAAGGCGGACGGATGAGGGGTCCCCCCCAACCTTCCGCAGATCGGCGCCGCGCTACGCCCGACAGGTGCGTCGACCCCTCATCGGACCTCGCTCCGCGAGGCCACCTTCTCCCGCAAGGGGAGAAGGGAGTCGAAGCGCGGACCCGGGCGGGCATGCTTGCGGCCATGCTCCTCGCCACCACTGCGGCCGGGTGCGCGGTCGGGCCGACCTTCAAACCGCCGGCCGCGCCGACCCAGACGGGCTATCTGCCGCCGTCGGAACGCACCCCGGCCGCTCCGCCGGCGCAGACCGTCGAGCTCGGGGCGAAGGTCACGGCCGACTGGTGGACCCTGTTCCGGTCGCAGCAGATGGACTCCCTGGTCCGCCAAGCGATCGCCGGGAGCCCCACGCTCGACGGCGCCCGGGCGCGGCTGGCGGAGGCGAACGAGACGGTCCGCTCCGCGCGCTCGGCCCTGTCGCCCCAGGTTGGTTTCACCGCGAGCGAGGGCGAGGAGAAGTACAGCGCTACCGCCTTCGGCCTCGCACCCAACCTCTTTCCCCTGCCGTCGCACTTCAACCTGTTCCAGCTCGGCCCCACGGCCAGCTATCACATCGACGCCTTCGGCGGCGTCCACCGGCAGATCGAGGCCCAGGCAGCCCTGGCCGACTATCAGCGGGACCAGCTCGACGCCGCCTATCTCACCTTGACGGGCGAGACGGTGGGCGAGGCCCTGCAGGTGGCCGCGGCGCGCGCCCAGCTTCAGGCGGCATCCGAGATCGTCGCCCTGGACAAGCAGAACCTGGACCTCGTCCGCCGCTCGCGCGAGGCCGGCGAGGCGCCCGACAGCGACGTCGTCCTGTCGGAAAGCCAGCTTGCCGGCGACGAGACCCTGTCTCCGCCGCTGGAACAGCAGCTGGACGTGGCGCGTCACGCCCTTGCGGTCCTGACCGGCCGCGCGCCCTCCGACTGGTCGCCGCCCGATTTCGACCTGGAGACGCTGACCCTGCCCCGGGCCCTGCCGGTGAGCCTGCCCTCGGAGTTCGTCCACCACCGGCCCGACATCATGGCCGCCGAGGCCCAGCTGCACGCGGCCAGCGCGCGTATCGGCGTCGCCACGGCCAGGCTGTATCCGGATATCACCCTGAACGCCGGGATCAGCGCTTCGTCCCTGAACGCCGGGGGCCTGTTCGACAGCTCGGGCCTGGTGTGGAGCATCGCGGCGGGGCTCACCCAGCCGATCTTCGACGGGGGCATGCGCCGGGCCGAGCGCCGCGCGGCCCTGGACGACTTCAAGGCTTCCGCCGCGGACTACCGCCAGACCGTACTGCAGGCCTTCGAAGAGGTGGCGGACATCCTGCGCGCCCTGGATCACGACGGGGCCCTGCTGGCCGCCCAGCAGCGGGCCCTGGCGAGCGCCACGGAGTCCGTGCGCCTGCAGAGGATCAACTACGAGGACGGCGGGACCGGCCTCCTCCTCCTCGTCGACGCCCAGCGCCAGTACGAGCAGGCCCGCCTCGGCTACGCCCGCGCCCTTGCCGCCCGCTACGAAGACACCGCCCGCCTCCTCATGGCCATGGGCGGCGGCTGGTGGGGGCCGACCGGCGCCGAAGCGACACGGTCAGCGGCGGATCAGAGCTCGACCATGTCGAAGTCGGCCTTGGGCGTGCCGCAGGCGGGGCAGGACCAGTCGTCGGGGATGTCTTCCCAGCGTGTGCCGGGAGGGATGTCGCCGTCGGGATCGCCCACGGCTTCATCATAGATCCAGCCGCAGGTGCGGCACTGGAAGGTCCTGTAACCCTCGGCCACGCAGTTCTCCGTCGATCCGCCCCACAGATGGTCGGACGCTCAGAGCAGCTTGTCGAGGGTGATGGGAAGGTTACGGATCCGCTTTCCGCAAGCGTTGAAGACGGCGTTGGCGACGGCGGCGCCCACGCCGGTGATGCCGATCTCGCCGATGCCGTGGACGCCCATCGGGCTGTGCGGGTCGGGGATATCGGTCCACATCACCTCGATCTTCGGCGCGTCCAGGTGAACCGGCACATGATATCCAGCGAGGGACCGGTTCATGATCCGCCCGGTGCGGACGTCGAACAGCGTCTCCTCCTCCAGAGCCAGGCCGATCCCCATGACGATGCCGCCGCGGAACTGGCTGGCCGCCGTGCGGGGATTGAGAATGCGGCCGGTGTCGAAGGAGCCGAGGAAGCGCGAGATGCGCACCTCGCCGGTGACCGTGCTGACGCGCGCCTCGCAAAACTGCGCGCCGTAGGAGTGCATCGACCAGGCCTCGACCTCGCTCGGCTCTGGCGCGTCGGCCTCGCCGACCGCCTCTGATCGACCCGCCCGCGAGAGGATCGCGGCATAGCTTTCCCACCTCTCAGGCGCGTCCTTGCGGCAAAGACCGCCATCGCGCGCCTCGACGTCACTTGGCGCGAGACCCGCGAGGGGCGAGTCGTTGCCGGCCAATTGGATCAGTTCGGCGGTGAGAGCTTCGGCCGCCGCGCTGACCGCGGCGATGATCGAAGCGCTCTGGGAGGACCCGCCGGCGATCGTGCCTGAGGGAAGGTCGGTGTCGCCATATTCGAACGTGACCTTGTCCACCGTCAGGCCGAGGCGATCGGCGGCGCTCTGCGTCTGCACCGTGGCGGTGCCCATGCCCATCTCGTGGCTGCCCATCTGGACCGTGGCGCAGCCATCGGCGGAGAGGCGGATCCGCGCGGCTCCGCCCGGCATGCGGTAGTAGGGGTAGGTTGCAGTGGCGACGCCCATGCCCACCAGCCACTCGCCCTCGCACCGGGATCCCGGAGTGGGGCTGCGCCGCTCCCAGCCAAAGCGTTCCGCGCCCCGGCGATAGGCCTCCGCGATGTGACGCGAGGAGAAGGGTCGGCCGGTCGTGGGATCCTTGTCCGGCTCGATCCTGGCGCGCAACTCGATCGGATCGAGCCCCATGGCGTGGGCCAGTTCGTCGACCGCCGACTCCAGGGCGAAGGTGCCGATCGACTCGCCGGGGGCGCGCATGAAGGTGTTGGGCGCCATGTCGAGGTCGACCACGTCCTGGGACACCAGGAGGGCGTCGGCGGCATAGAGGTGGCGCGCGGGGAAGGTGAACTGCTCGGGACAGTCATTGTGCGCGGTCATGCCCGCGCAGCCGGTGTGGATCAGGGCCGCCAGCGTCGCATCCTTGCGCGCGCCCAGCGCCACCCTCTGGCGGGTGAGGGTGCGGCCTCCAACGACGCGGAACACCCCCTCGCGAGAGAGGACGATGCGCACGGGCCGTCCCGACGCCCGAGCGGCGGCGATCGCCAGAATCTGATGATTCCACAGCGTCTTGCCGCCGAAACCTCCGCCGACGAATGGCGAAAGGACGCGGATCTGGGATTCGTCGACACCGAAGATCCCCGCCAGGGTGTAGCGCGTTCCATGGAGCGCCTGGGTGGTGTCGTGCACGGTCAGGCGATCGCCCTCCCACGCCACGGTCGCGGCGTGCAGCTCGATGGCGTTGTGGTTGTGGCGCGGCGTCTCGTAGACTTCGTCGACCACGAAGGGCGCCCTCTTCAGGGCCGCCTCGGCATCCGCCACCTCCAGCTTCGGCGGTTCGCCCAGGATCGTCTGCGGAGGATGGGCTTTCGCGCGCTCGCGTTCGAAATCGAGGGCCGCGGGGGCGGGCTCATAGGTCACGCGCACAAGGCTCGCGGCGTGGTCCGCCTGCTCCTGGGTTTCGGCCAGGACGAGGGCGACGGGTTCGCCATTCCAGTGGATCTGGTCGTCCTGCATCACCGGCAGGTCGCTGGCGCCCACCGCGCGTGGCGTGGAATTGAAGAGCGCCGGCGGCGCGAGCCGGGGCGCGTTCCTGTGCGTCATCACGAAGACCACGCCGGGCGCGCGGGATGCTTCCTCCACGTCCAGATCGGCGATACGGCCGCGTGCGATCGTGCTGTAGACGAGCGCGGCGTAGGTCAGACCCTCGAACGGGACTTCCGCAGCAAAGCGCGCGGCGCCCTTCGCCTTGAGCGGGCCATCGATGCGCGCCACCTGGGCGCCGACCGCCCCGCGCTGCTGCGGCGCGGCCGCGCTTCGGGTTCCAAGGCTCATGCCCGCTCTGCCTCGCCGACGAGACCCTCCAGGACGGCGACGATGGTGCGCGCGGCCAGCTCGACCTTGAATCCGTTCCGGCTCAGCGGCGCGGCCGCCTTCAGCTCCGCGTCGGCCGCGGCGCGAAACGCTTCGCGCGTCGCCCGCTGGCCGCGCAGGGCCGCTTCCGCGGCGAAGGCGCGCCAGGGCTTGTGCGCCACGCCGCCGAGCGCCAGGCGCACGTCGCGCACGCCGCCGTCCGGAGCGAGATCGAGGGCCGCGGCCACCGAGACCAGGGCGAAGGCGTAGCTCGCGCGGTCGCGCACCTTGCGATAGGTCGAGCGGACCGCGAACGGCAGCGGCGGCAGCTCCACCGCCACGATCAGTTCGCCTGGCGCAAGCTCGGTCTCCATGTCCGGCCGCTCGCCCGGCAGACGGTGCAGGTCCGTGAGGGCCAGCGTGCGGGAGCCCACCGGCCCCTCCAGCCGCACCTGCGCGTCCACGGCCGCCAGGGCCACGCACATGTCGGAGGGATGGACCGCCACGCAGGCTGACGAGGCGCCAAGAATCGCGTGTTCGCGGTTGAAGCCATCGATGGCGTCGCAGCCCGCGCCCGGCTCTCGTTTGTTGCAGCTCGAGGCCTGGTCATAGAAGTAGGCGCAGCGGGTCCGCTGCAGGATGTTGCCGCCTACGGTGGCCATGTTGCGGATCTGGGCGCTGGCCCCGGCCAGGATCGCGCGCGCCAGCATCGGATAGGCGCGCCGCACCACCTGGTCTTCGGCCACCGCGGTGTTCTTGACACCCGCGCCGATGATCAGCCCGCCGTCGCCCCGCGCCACAATGCGTGTGGAAAGGCCGGTGACATCCACCAGGGCCGCCGGCCGTTCGATCGTCTCGCGCATCAGATCGACGAGGTTAGTGCCCCCGCCCAGATACCGCACGCCCGCCATGGCGCCGGCCATGCGCACCGCCGCCGCCGTGTCCTGAGCCTTCTGGTAGCTGAAGGGGGTCATCGAGCCGCCTCGGGCGCGAAGGTCTCGGCTATGGCCTCGAGGATGCCGTTATAGGCCCCGCAGCGGCAGAGATTGCCGCTCATGCGTTCGCGGATCTCGTCCGCGTCCAGGACGATCCTCTCGCGCGTCAGGTCGGCGGTGAGGACGCTGGGCGCGCCACGCTGAGCCTCGGCCGCCAGGGCCACCGCCGAGCAGAGCTGGCCAGGCGTGCAGTAGCCGCACTGGAAGCCATCGTGGTCGATGAACGCCTGCTGCAGCGGGTGCAGGGCGCCGTCGGCGCCCAGGCCCTCCACCGTCGTGATGATCCGGTCCTGGTACTGCACAGCCAGGGCGAGGCAGGAGACGATCCGCTCGCCATCCGCCAGCACCGTGCAGGCGCCGCAGGCGCCCTGGTCGCAGCCCTTCTTCGTCCCGGTCAGCTGGAGGCGCTCGCGCAGCAGATCGAGCAGCGATGTGCGTGGATCGACGTCCGCCTCCACGTCTCGCCCATTAATGCTGAAATGCATGGGCCCCTCGATGAACTTGGCCCCCCTGCCTCTTAGCTAGGCGCACATACCGAGCGGCTCCAGCGCCAGCGGCGGGTGTATTTTTTTGCGGTGGCGGGGAACCAAACCCGCTGAAGGAGTACGAACATGGACGTTGGCTTCATCGGCCTGGGGCTCATGGGACGGGCGATGGCGCGCAACCTGGCCAAGGCCGGGCACAGGGTGCGCGGCTGGAACCGCTCGAAGGTAGAGAGTCTGGAAGGGGTGGAGATCGTCGACTCTGTGGCCGATGCGTTCGACGCCGAGGCGACCCTCACCATGCTTTCCGACGATGCGGCCATCCGCAAGGTCGTGTTGGCGCCCGGCGTCCTGTCCGCCGCCCGACCGGGCCTCGTGCACATGGTCTGCTCGACCATCTCGATCGCCTGCGCCGAGGAGCTGACGGCGGCGCATCGGGAGGCGGGCGTCGACTATGTCGCGGCCCCGGTGTTCGGTCGGCCGGACGCAGCGGAAGCGGCAAAGCTGAACGTGCTGGCCGCCGGCTACCCCAAGGCGGTTGAGAAGGCGACGCCCCTGCTGCAGGCGATCGGCCAGAGGGTATGGCCGATGGGCGAAGACCCCAAGGCCGCCAACGCCGCCAAGATCGCCGGGAACATGATGCTGGGCATGGCCGTGGGCGCCATGGCGGAGGGCGCCGCCCTTGCCCGCGCCAACGGCCTCGATCCCAAGGCCTTCTTCGACCTGATGCTCGGGACGCTCTTCGCCGGCGCGCCGGTCTACGGGATCTATGCGCCCAAGATCCTCAGCGGCGATTTCGAGCCCGGCTTCAAGCTTCGCCTGGCGCTGAAGGACATCGGCCTCGCCATGGCCGCCAACGACCACCCCCACCATCTGAAGCTGCTGCATGCCATCAAGTCCGAGATGGAAGCCGCGCTCGAGGCCGGCCTGGGCGAAAAGGACCTGTCGGCCGTCTCGGCCTGGGTGGCCGGGTCAAGCGCCTTGGCGGGGTGATTTCGTCCTCTCCTTGGACCCCGGCGAGGTCGGCCGAAAAGCGCTCGGTGTTGGCCGCTGGCGCGGTGGCGTGCGGACGGGACGGCGTTGCGGCTGGACGACCGGGGCGAGGAAGCAGATGGAGCGCCGCGTGACGGCGGAGGACTCTCGCGAATGTTGCGGTTGACGGCATCGCTGGCCGGCGCCCTGGCCCTGATGGCGACGGGCTCGGCGTCGGCCGCCTCCCGCGGGGAGACGATCGCCACCCAGGGCACGGCCGGGGGCGTTCCGGCCTGCGCCTCGTGCCACGGCGTGTCCTACCAGGGGATGCCGGCCCTGAAGGCCCCCGCCATCGCGGGGTTGTCCCAGGCCTATATCCTGGCGCGTCTGGCCCACTATGCGAGCCCGGCCGGCAAGAACCCCTCGATGAAGATGGTCGCCACGGCGCTGACCCCCGCCGACCGCGCCGCGGTGGCCGCCTATCTCGCCTCGCTTCCCAAAGCCCCCGGCGTCGCCGCCGCGGGGAAGTGACACGTCAGGCGGCGCGGGTCGCGACGGGCAGCGCGCCCCTGCCCCCCTGAAGGACCGCTTCCGGGCGGGCGCCATAGCGGCGGGCGAGGATGGCGCAGGCGAAGAGCTGAGCCTGGTGGAACAGCATCAGGGGCAGGACGATCAGCGCGACGGCGTGTCCGGGAAAGATGATGGCCGCAATGGGCATGCCGCTCGCCAGGCTCTTCTTCGAGCCGCAGAAGACGATCGCGATCTCGTCCTCCTTCGAAAAGCCCAGCCGCCGGGAGCCCAGGGTGGTCGTGACGAGCACCGCGCCAAGCATCACCAGGTCGAGCGCCAGGATCACGCCCAGGTCGGCCGCCGAGACGCGGCTCCAGACGCCGGCCACCGCCCCGGCGCTGAACGCCGCATAGACGATCACCAGGATCGAGCCGCGGTCGAACGCCTGGGTGAGCGCGGGATGGCGCAGCAGCCATTTGGCTGTGAAGGGCCGCACCGCCTGGCCTACCGCAAAGGGCAGGACGATCTGCAGACCGATGTCCCCAATCCCATGCAGGGTCAGGCCGCCATGGCCGGTCAGGATCAGGGACGCCAGGAGCGGCGTGATGACCACGCCCAGCATGTTCGAGACCGAGGCGCTGCACAGGGCCGCCGGCACATTGCCGCGGGCGATCGAGGTGAAGGCGATGGAGGACTGCACCGTCGAGGGGAGCAGGGCGACGAAGATCAGGCCGAGGGCCAGATCCGTCGGCAAGAACGGCTTGGCCAGCTGGCCCACGGCCAGGCCGATGATGGGGAAAAGAACGAAGGTGCTGGCCAGCACGAGGCCCTGGAGCCGCCAGTTGGAGAGGCCCGACCACACCGCGCCCGGCGAGAGACGCGCGCCGTACAGGAAGAAGAGGCCGGCAACGGCGGCATAGACCAGATCCTTCACCGCGCCATGGGCCCAGCCCCGCGCCGGAACCACCAGGCCAAGCGCCACGGCTCCCAGCAGGAGCATCAGGTAGCGGTCGATCGGAATGCGGAATCTGCGAAGGGCGGGCATCGCGGCTCTCCTGTGCCCGCGCAGCTAAGCCCTGGCTTCGCGACGCACAATTCCGATGACCGCGATAACGCTTATCATGGTTCATGATGGGAGGCGTTCGTCGCGAGTGTCCCCCCCGGATGGCCTGGAAAAACGCCTCTAAGCCGGGGCCCAGGTGGCGATGATCTCGGCGCCGGCGCCCGGCTCCGACACGATGGTCAGGTCCGCGTCGATGGCGCTGGCGCGGTCGCGCAGACCGGCAAGGCCGAAGCCTTTGGTGACCGCGCCGGGATCGAACCCCTTGCCGTCATCCGCTACGGCGACCCGCACGCCAGACCGGGGCATGGCCGAAAGTGTGATGCGCACCGTGCTCGCCTCGGCGTGACGCACGGCGTTCAGCATCGCTTCCTGGCAGATCCTCAAGAGCTCATGGGCGACTTCGGGCGGAGGCTCGGGCGCTGCGTCGATCTGGGCCACGACCCGCGTCTGGCCCAGGCGACGCACCCCTTCGATCGCGGCCGAGAGGGACGCGATCAGCGAGGGCCGCTCTGCGGTCAGGACAGCCAGGGAGCGACGGGCTTCGACCAGGTTCTCCGCCGCGATCTTGTTGGCCCGATCCAGCGCTTCGGGCGCGGCGGTCGGGTCGCCACGAGCCAGTTCCAGCTGCAGCCGAATGGCCGCGAAGCCCTGGGCCAGGGTGTCGTGGATCTCCCGCGCCAGCCGGTTGCGCTCCTGAAGGACGGCGCCCTCGCGCGCCTTTGCCGCCAGCCGCGTCAGCTGCAGCGCGAGGGTCGCCTGGTGGCCGAGGGTCCTGGCCAGACTGATCTCGTCTTGGGTCCAACTCTCGCGCTCGGTGTTATGGAACCCGACCGCGCCCAGGACCTCCGACCCAAGCATCAGGGGCACCAGGAGCAGCGAACGGACGCCGAAGCGCCTCATCCGGTCACGCACCTCGGGCACGGCCAGATCCGGATTGTCGGTCGCGTCATCGAAGGTGAGCGGGCCGCCCTTTTCGATCAGACGACGCCAGAATGGCCATTCAGCCGCCGTGATCACGACTCGCGGGGCGCCCGTTTCCACCGTGACCGCGCCCTCGTCGCACATCATGTGCAGCCTGTTCACCCCCTGCTCGGCGTCATAGAGCCAGAGCGTCGAGCGCCGCACGTCGAGGTGCGTGTTCGCCGAGCGCAGGACGTAACCGAGAAAACCCTCGAGCTCCGGTTCCGCAGCCAGCATGTCCAGTGAAGCGCGCAGGGTCTCGGCGGTGCGCTCGGCCGCTTCGGTGCGCTGGCGCGCCGCCGACGCACGCTCATCGGACAGCGCCGCCTCCCGCGCCGCGGCTGCAAGCCTCTGCATTTCGAGCGCAAGGGCGATCTGGTTGCCAAAAGCCAGGGCGATCTCCCGGCGCTCGGGAGGATAGTCGGGGCTCTCGCTGGTGTGGCGAAAGACGATCGTGCCGAGCCAGCGATCGCCGATGAACATGGGCACCTGCGCCGCGGCGAGGACGGGCTCAGTCTCGATGTATTGTCGGAAGGCCGGATCCCAGTCGTCGATCAGGTCGGCGTAGTCGGTCAGCTTCGTGAAAGCGATCTTGCCTCGCGACAGTTCGGGATCGAGGTGTCCCAGGGACGCAAGCCGCGTGAGATAATCGCCGTCGGTCGGCGTGCGGATCTCGCCGCGTTGCCAGGATATGAGCAATCCGTGTTCCCCCGTAGCGACACGGATCCAGATCCCAGCGCCCACGGCGCCCATTTCACGCGCGCAGACGGTCAGGGCGTCGCCGAGAAAGGCCGTCAAATCCTGCTGCTGGGAGAGGCGCTCGAGCATGGCCCGAAGCACCTCGTTCGCCCGGTGCAGGGTGTCGGCGCGGCTGCGCTCCGCCGTCTCGCGCTCCCTGCCGATGGCGGCCTGCTTGGCTTCCTCGGCAAGGCGGGCGAGATCGAGCGCGACAGCGGCCTGGCCCGCCAGCGCCTGGATGAGATCGAGCTCTTCCTCGAGTATCTGGCGAGCGTCGGCCAGACGGATCGTGAAGCGACCAAGGACGCGATCGCCAAGGCCCAGCGGGACCGACAGGAGGCGCCGCACGCCAAGGTCGAGCAGGTAGAGCCGCTCATCCTCGTGCATCAGACCGTTTTGGACCGTCAGGTCGACCATGTGGGGCTTCGAGGTCGGCCCATACAATCGCGGATCGCTCTGCCGCCTGGACGTCGGGGTCGAGCCGATTTCCCGCCTGGGGTGCGACGACTGGGCCCCGGCGATGACGCGCCCGTTCTCCACGACGTGATGGATTGTGTAGTGATGCGGGCGTTCCGGCTCGACGAGCCAGAGGGCGCCGGAGAGGCCGCCGACCACCTCGTGCATCGTCAGCAACACGCGACCCAGGAAGGCGTCGAGATCCTCGACCGCCCCAAGCCGCTCGGAGGTCTCGCGAAGCAGGGCGTTGGCGAGGGCGAGTTTCTCGGCGCGGGCCTTGGCCGTGGCGGCCTGTCTCTCGCGCGCCGCGCCGGCCTCGCGAAAGGCCCTGGCGAAGCCGGAGAGATGCAGCGCCATCGCCGCCCGCTGCGCCAGTCGATCGATCAGTTGACGGTGCTGGTCGAGGACCGGCCGCTCATGGGCGAGGCGAACGATCAGCACCCCCTGGGGAACGTCCGCCACGACAAGGTCGACGATCACGTAGGAGCGAACGCCTTGCTGAAGAAGGAAAGCGTCTTCCGCTTCAGGCAGCCCGTTCTTTGTGACGACATGCTGGCAGGGCAGTTCGTCGAGCCCGACACGACCGAGTTCGACCCAGGGTGTCGACGCGGAACCCTCTCTGCCCCGGTATGCGCCAGCGGCGGACGGTTTGGAGCGCCTTCCGCTTCGACGGGTTGGGAACGGGGCTTCAACCTCCACAGAGAGCTCGAGTCTGTACCCGGCGGGGTCTCGCGGATTGCGCCGCCAGATGCTCGCGGAATGGCCGTCCAAGAGGTTGCGGGTCGCCAGCAGCAGCTCGCCAAGGAACGCATCGATGTCCGCGGTCACGCCCAGCCGATCGACGCCCTCGTGAAGCAGGAGGTTGGCTGCATCCAGCGGGTCACGCCGCGGATGGGCTTTGGCGCGCTCGGCAACCTTGGCGTGCGCTTCCATAACGAGCAGGATCGTCCCGCAGCGAATTACGTCCAATCTTGATACGTTTTGGCGCGCAGTGCGAGGGCGCGTCGCGCGAAAGGGTTCAGTGACCCGATCCTGAGCAAGCCAGAGAGCGCAGGACTGGAGGGCTTGATTTTAGATTACCACCGCCTTCGCCTATCATGAACCCCGATGACCGACCGCGCCCTGAGCCCCGACCTGCTGCGCAGCTACATCGCGATCTGCGAGGCAGGATCGTTCAGCGGCGCGGCTCGAGCCCTGGGCCTGAGGCAGTCCACGGTCAGCCAGCACCTGCAGAGGCTGGAGGCGGCGACAGGCCGGCGGCTGATCGACCGCGACACCCACCGCGTGCGCATCACCCCCCAAGGCGAAGGCGTGCTGGAGCATGCGCGGCGGGTCCTCGAGGCCCATGACGAGATGGCGCGGGCCCTGAGCGGCGCGCCCCTGCGTGGGCGCCTGCGGTTCGGAGCCTCGGAGGACTTCGTCCTCTCCGCCCTGCCCAACGTGCTGGCCGCCTTCGTGCGGCGCCACCCGGACGTGGACATGGAGCTGACCGCCGGCCTGAGCGAGGATCTGTATGATGCTTTCGACGCAGGCGACCTGGACATCATCTTCGTCAAGCGTCGCGCCGGAGACGGGCGAGGCGCGAGCGCCTGGCGCGAGCCGCTCGCCTGGATCGGTCGGCCGGGTTACTGGCTCGATCCCGACGACCCCCTGCCCCTGCTGCTCTACCCGCCGCCGAGCGTCACGCGCGCCCGCGCATTCGAGACCCTGGACGTGGCCCGTCGTCCCTGGCGCATCGCCTTCACCAGCGGCAGCCTCAGCGCCCTGAGCGCCGCGGGGCGGGCAGGGATCGGACTGATGCCGCACTCGGTGCGGCTGGCGCCGCCGGGCCTGGCCGTCGTCCCGCCCGGACCCGGCCTACCGCGGCTGCCGGATGTGGAGTTCGTGATCGTCGGACCCGGGCGCGGGGACGCCGTGGCCGACGCCCTGACGAGCGTGATCCTGCAGTGGGCCGCATATGGGTCCGCCGGAACGAGGGCGTAGCGTGAGCGCTAGCTAAAGAGCGTACGGGAGGCGCGACGACGGGCGCGCAGGTCGGCGCCGACCACGCCGAGGCCGAGCAGCAGGAGGGCCCACACCGCGGGTTCCGGGACAGGGGCGGACGGCGGGGTCTCGGTCACGGTCGGGGGGATCTTGCTGAGGAAGCCGGAAGGAATCCCCTCGAGGCCCGTAAAGAGCCGGTCTTCCTGGAAGGGTGAGTCCAGCACCTCCGGCATGCCGGCCTGATGGCCCCGATCGTCATGGAAGCGCCTTTGAGCGTCGAGGCCATCCCCGAACGAGAGGTCCGCGCCAAGGCCCTGGTTCATATTGTTCGCGAAGAGGTCTCCCCAGCTGCCAAGGCCGCTCAAGGGGCCGTAGCACGGCACGCCGCCGCAGCCGTCAGCCTTGGGAACGTGGGCGCCGCCATTGTCGTCAGAAACTACCGGCAGTGACGGCGAATGTCCGGCCTTGCCCCAATCGGTCGGGCCGACGTCTCCCAGCCGCGGCGCGGCGAGCGCAAGGGTGGCGATGACGATCACCGCGGTGATCCCCGCCGCCCCTCCGAGCACGCTCGCGAGGGAATAATCCCGCTCCATGATTCGCACCGCCCCCTGGCGTACAGACCCAGCGGCAACTTGAGTGTGGCGCCCGGCGGCGTCCAACAAAATCTTGTCAAATTTCCTGCGCTTTTTGTCGCAACTGAAAGTGTCTGGAGCCTCGCGGCGGACCTCGGAGCTGCGTCAGTGTGAAGACGAAGAGGACGATCAGCAGGGAGCCGAACGCGACGACGGTGGTGAGCCAGACGACGAGGGTCTTGAGGGTCGCGCCCAGGATGGTCGAGCCGTAGGCGCCGCGCAGGGTCTGGAACAGGTTCACCGGCGTCCACAGGGCGACCAGGCCCAGCCACCAGTAGACGAAGGGCGGCGGCAGGATCAGACCGAAGGCGTTGGCGAGGAAGGCGAAGGACAGCAGGTCCATCGCCACCAGCAGGTGGTCGTAGAGGAAATACCTGGGCTTGTCGCGATAGACCGCCGCCAGGGTGAGGCCGACGATCGGCAGCAGCAGGACCGCCGCCCGGTGCGCCCAGGTGAACAGGACCGCCCAATAGTAGTCCGGGTTCGCCGTCGCCTTTCGGATGCCCTCACGCCACCAGCCGCCCCGATGATGGGTCGCTGCGCCCGGCGCCTCGGCGGGCAGGCCGGCGGCGACGCGATCGGCCCTGGCCATGGCCGCGGCGTAGCGCGCCTCGATCTTCGAAGTCTCGTGTTGGCGCCTGGCTTCGACGTGGGCGGGCTTTTCGTCGGGGTCCTTCAGGTCGCCGGCCCGATCGCGGGCGGCCTCGGTCAGATCCTCGTTCCGGTCGCTGAGCGCCTCGCGTCGTATGTCGGCGGCCGCATTCGCCCGCCCCTGCGGCGTGGCCTCCCGATGGTGCTGGCGGTCGGAGGCCTGCTGCAGTTCGTGCGCGGCGTGCTCGGCGGCGAAGATGAAAAGGAGCAGAGCCACCAGGAACGTCCGGAACGGCGGCACGTGGCGCGCGATCCGATTTTCCATGTAATCGCGCGCCAGGCGCCCGGGCCGGAAAAGGAGGTCGGGCGCGGTCCGGCGCAGGCGCCCGTCGAGGTGGAACAGCCCCTCGATCGCCTCCCACGACAGGTGGAGGATCGAGCGCTTGTGGTTGTCGGCGTCCTGTCCGCAGGCGTGGCAATAGCGACCCTGCAGCGCCACGCCGCAGTTGGGGCACGTCGCTCCCGGCGGGAGGTCGAAGGCCGGCCGAGGGCCCGTGAGATGACGCAGGGAGTCGGCAACCACCGCCTCGAGTTCCGCCAGCATTCCACGCCCCTGGGAGATTCTGGGACGCCGACGCTAGCTCAGGCGGGCGGCCCTTGCACGCCAGCCGTGGCGGAGGGTGCGGCCGAAGTCAGTGGGTGTGGGCGACGCTGAGGGCGGGGGTCAGGACGACGCCGGCGGCGACCGCCCAGAAATGGACGCCGGCGCCCGCGCAGACGAAACCGTGCCAGACGGCGCGGCGGAACGGCAGGCTGCGCATGTGGAAGAACACCGATCCGGCGCTGTAGATCAGGCCGCCTGCGAGCAACAGGGCCAGGACCGCCAGGGAGAGGTTGCGGCTCAGGGGCCCGAGGGCCAGCACGGCCACCCAGCCGAACACCAGGTAGACCGCGGTCCAGGCGCGCTCCGGCAGTCGGGGAAAGGCCAGCTTGCCGACAATGCCGGCCAGGGCGATCCCCCACACCAGAGCGGTCATGCCCACCGCCCAGGCGCCTTGCAGGCGCTGGGTGGTGAAGGGGGTGTAGGAGCCGGCGATCATCAGGAAGATCCCCGCCTCGTCCAGTCGCCGCAGGAAGGGCCGCGCCGGCGAGGGATGGCTGAGGTTGTAGACGGCCGAGAAGGCCAGCATGCAGATCAGGGCCACGCCGTAGAGGGCCGCAGCGGCCACCGTGCCTGGCCGATCTTTGGTCAGCGCCTCGGCGACGAGCCAGGCCGCGCCGCCGCCGGCAACGGCGATGGCGACAACGTGGATCCAACCGTCGACCGCGCGTTCCACGGCGTTCGGGTAGTGGCCCACAAGGTATTCTTCGGGGATCGGGCGGGTCATGGACCGCTAAGCCCTACCATGGCCGATCGTTCCGGACCTCCCCCAACGGACGAATCATTCTGGCAGGGTGAGGCGCCGGCGCCCCAGCCGCGGGCGATCCAGCATCACAGAGAGAGCGAGAATCGGAACGGCGGCGAGGGCGAGCGCCGCGCCGATCCAGCCCGTGGACGTCCAGCCGAAACCAGCGGCGATGGCAAGGCCGCCGAGCCACGCGCCCAGGGCGTTGGCGAGATTGAAGGCGGAATGGTTGAGGGCGGCGGCGAGGGTCTGGGCGTCGCCGGCGGTGTCCATCAGCCGGGTCTGCAGCGCCGGCACGATCGCGACGACGCCGCCCATCAGGAAGAGGTCCACGAGCGCGGTCCAGGGCTGGGCGGAGGCGACGGCGAAGAAGGCCAGCACCACCCCGCTCCACACGAGGCCTCCCAGGATCGACGCCATGCGCGCACGGTCGGCGAACCAGCCGCCGACAAGGCTGCCGGCGATCATGCCCAGGCCGATCACCGACAGGAACAGGGGCACGCTCGCCAGCGGTATGCCGGTCACCCGAGTCAGCGCGGGGGTGATGTAGCTGTAGACGGCGAAGAGACCGCCGAAGCCCACCGCCGCCACGCCCAGGGTCAGCCAGACCTGCGGGCGTCTGAAGCCGGCGAGTTCGCGCCTGGGCGAGGCGTCGCCATGGACGGGGATGACCGGGACGAAGACCGACACGAGAGCGGCGGTGAGGATGCCCAGGCCGCAGACGGACCAGAACGCCGCCCGCCATCCCAGCCACTGGCCAAGCCAGGTGGCGAAGGGAACGCCCACGACATTGGCGACACTCAACCCCAGCATGACGCGGCCGACGGCCTGGGCGCGGCCATCGGGCCCCGCGAGGCTGGCGGCCACCAGGGCGGCGATGCCGAAATAGGCCCCGTGCGGCAGGCCGGCGAGGAAGCGGGCGGCCACGAGAGGGAGGTAGGCGGGGGCCAGGGCGGTCGCCGCGTTCGCCAGGGCGAAGACGATCATCAGGCCGATGAGCATGGCCCGCCGCGGGGCCCTGGCCATCAGCACGCTGATGATCGGCGCGCCTATCACCACCCCCAGGGCATAGGCGCTGATCATGTGGCCCGCCGTGGGGATGGAGACCCTGACGCTGCGCGCCGCGCTGGGCAGGAGCCCCATCGAGGCGAACTCGCCGGTTCCCAGGGCGAAGCCGCCCACCGCCAGGGCGAGTTCGGCAAGGGCCGCGCTGTGGGGCGCGCGGACGGGCTCCTCCGCGGGGGCGTGAGGCGATAGCGACAGGGGTCGTGTCCCCCAATCGGCCCGATCGGAGGCGAGATCGTCGAGTTCGAACTGCATGGGTGCGGGTCGGTCGATTCCAGTAAGTGCAGGCCAGTCAGGCCGCGAGCGCCTCGGGGATGATGATGCCGGCGGCGTGGGCGTCGGCGTTGGCGAGGATGTGCCGGACGATGTCGCCTCGGCTCCCTCGCCTGCTTACCTGGCTTTTGAACGCTCTTATGGTCTTGCCCCCAGCTCTCGCGGTTGAGCGCTGGATGCGCGAACGACGCGGTCGTCCTGGCTCCATGAACATCATGCCTCTGACCTGAGGCTGGACGCGCCACGCAGGGGGGCCGCCCCGCTAGAGCAAACCCCGTTGAGACGGGACCGTCTGAACGGGGACGATTCGCTCTAGATTCAAAAGTGTAGAGCCTGATTCAGCGTTTGCATCTGTTCCGTGCAAACGCATCAGGCCCTATTCTACGGTGACGGACTTGGCGAGGTTGCGGGGCTGGTCGACGTCGCGCCCGAGGCCGCGGGCGACCTGGTAGGCGATCAGCTGGAGCGGGATGTTCAAGAGGATCGGATCGAGCTCCGGCGCCGAGCGGGGGACCTCGAAGCGCGCCTCGAGCCCCTCGGCCTGGACGCCGGGATGCGTGACGGCGATCACGGGGCCGCCGCGCGTGCGGATCTCGGCGATGGTCGAGAGCTGTTTGGCGAGCAGGTCGTCGTCCGGCAGGAGGATGAGCGTCGGCGCCTCCGGCGAGATCAGGGCCAGGGGACCATGCTTGAGTTCCGACGCGGGATAGGCCTCCGCGTGCAGGTAGCTGATCTCCTTGAGCTTCAGGGCGCCCTCCATGGCCACGGCGTAACCGCCGGCGCGGCCGATGAAGTAGGCGTGCTCGCTGCGTGCCAGGCGCTGGACGAGCGGCGCAAGTTCGTCCTCCCGCGCGACCACCCTGGCGATCTGGTCCGGCAGCTCCGAAAGGGCGCTCAGCAGCCTCTGGCCATGACCGGCGGAGAGATCGCGGATGCGGCCCAGCTGCAGCGCGAGCAGGGCGAAAGCGACCGCCGTGCAGGTGAAGGTCTTGGTGGACACCACGGCGACCTCTGGACCGGCGTGCAGGTAGACGCCACGACCGCATTCCCGCGCGATGGTGCTGCCGACGGCGTTCACTACTCCCAGGACGCGGCCGCCTTTGCGCTTGACCTCCTGGATGGCGGCCAGTGTGTCGAAGGTTTCGCCCGACTGGCTGACCGCGACATAGAGGGTGTCGGGCTCGATCACCGGATTCCGATAGCGGAACTCCGAGGCCGGTTCCGCATGGGCGGGGACGCGGGCGAGTTGCTCGATCAGATGGGCGCCCAGGGTCCCGGCGATGTGGGCCGAGCCGCAGCCAAGGATCTTCACCCGCCGGATATCGAGCATCTCGCGCGCCGCCAGCTCGATGCCGCCCAGATGCGCAGTCTGGAACCGCTCATCCAGGCGACCCAGAAGGGTGCGGCGCACCGCGTCGGGCTGCTCGGCGATCTCCTTGCGCATGAAGTGGGCGAAATCGCCCTTGTCAAAGCCGCTCGCCTCGCCGTCGAGCGCTTGGATGGGCTTCAGCCGCTCCGCACCCTGCAGGGTGAAGACAGTGAAGCCGTCCACGCGGATTTCCGCCACCTCGCCGTCGTCCAGGTGCGCGACGGTGCGGGCGTGACCCATGAGCGCCGCCGCGTCCGAGGCGACGAACATCTCGTCCTCGCCCACGCCCACCACCACCGGCCCGCCATTCCTGGCGGCGACGATCGCTTCGGGCCGCGCAGCGTCTATCACCACCAGCCCGTAGGCGCCCTTCGCCAGGGAAAGGGCGGCACGCACGGCGTCCACCAGGCTGGCCGCGTCCTGCCGGGCGATGAGGTGGGCCAGGACCTCGGTATCGGTGGCGGAGCGGAAGACGACGCCAGCCGCTTCCAGCCCCGCGCGCAGAACGCCGGCGTTCTCGATGATTCCGTTGTGGACCACCGCCACGCGGCCGGCGGCGTCGGTGTGGGGGTGGGCGTTGGCGTCGCTCGGCTCGCCGTGGGTGGCCCAACGGGTGTGGGCGATGCCGAGATGACCGGGGACGGTTGCCGGAAGGGCCTGCTCCAGCTCGCGCACGCGGCCTTTGCGCTTGTGCACGTGAAGGACTCCGCCCGAGACGACGGCGAGGCCGGCGGAATCGTAGCCGCGATACTCCAGCCGCCGCAGTCCCTCGACGAGAAACGGCAGGACCGGCCGCGCCCCGACATAGCCGACGATCCCGCACATCAGCGGCAAGCCTCAGCCATAGATGATCCGCCTGATCTGGCGGACGCTGTAGCGAGGCGCTGGGAAGCGGCGCCCGCCCAACTCGTCAGCGACGAGCTCATAGATTTCCGGATTGCGGCGTCCGAGCCGAAGGAGGGCCGCATGCCGGCGGCGGATGAAATCCTCGGGGGTCTCTGAGAGATAGGTGAGAACATCGTCCACGATCCGCCTGGCCTGCGTCGGATCGAGTCCGCTGGAGCGCGCCACATAGGCCGTCAGCTCCTCCAGGTTCCTCGCCTCCAACTCCAGACTCCCTGATCGGACCACCCGAGCAGCCACACAAGCAGCTTGCCCGAAATCGGGCAACCGCCGCTCGCGGGCGTCGGCAGGACGCGGTGGGATGGGACAGGGGCCAGCGGTGAATTCGCCGGCGCGGGGTCAGTGAACGGGCCTACGCCACCTTCACTCGCGCGGCGCTCTCGGGCAGGTCGCTGCCGAAGGCGCGCTGGTAGAACTCGGCCACCGTGGGGCGTTCGAGCTCGTCGCACTTGTTGAGGAAAGTGAGCCGGAACCCCAGGCCGAGGTCGCCGCCGAAGATCTCGGCGTTCTGCGCCCAGGTGATCACCGTGCGCGGGCTCATGACGGTGGAGATGTCGCCGTTCATGAATGCGTTGCGCGTCATGTCCGCGACGCGGACCATCGCCGCGATCTGGCGCCGCCCTTCGGCCGTCTTGGCGTAGTTGGGCGCCTTGGCCAGGACGATCTCGCCCTCCACGTCGTGCGCGAGGTAGTTGAGGGTGGTGACGATCGACCAGCGGTCCATCTGGCCCTGATTGATCTGCTGGGCGCCGTGATAGCCCTGGACCATCACCCGACGGTCGTAGGCGAAGCCGGCGCAGATGGCGAGGGTGGTCTGCGGGTCGAACTTGTAGGGAGGCGACGGCCGCCTACAGCTCGACCAATTCACTCACCGACGCGGGCCCCCGCGACAGCCGCTCCACCATCGCCCGCCGCGTCGGATCGGCCAGGGCCTGGAAGGCGAGATCGAGGGCGGTCGATTGGTTAGGCATATGCCTAAGTATCGCCGCGGCGATAGGAAGGCAAGCGCTTAAGTAACGACTAGGGAGATTTAGGCCGCCTAGACCACCTTCACGCGCGCCGGGCTTTCCGGCAGGTCGCCGCCGAAGGCCCGCTGGAAGAACTCGGCCACGGTGGGCCGCTCCAGTTCGTCGCATTTGTTGAGGAAGGTCAGCCGGAACGCGAAGGCGATATCGCCGGCGAAGATCTCGGCGTTCTGGGCCCAGGTGATCACCGTCCGCGGACTCATGACGGTGGAGATGTCGCCGTTCATGAAGGCGTTGCGGGTCATGTCGGCGACCCGGACCATGGCGGCGATGGTGCGCTTACCCTCGGGCGTCTTAGCGTAGCCCGGCGCCTTGGCCAGCACGATCTCGGCCTCAACGTCATGAGCCAGATAGTTCAGGGTGGCGACGATCGACCAGCGGTCCATCTGGCCCTGATTAATCTGCTGGGTGCCGTGATAGAGCCCCGTCGTGTCGCCCAGGCCGATGGTGTTGGTGGTGGAGAACAGGCGGAAGAATGAGTTCGGCCGGATCACGCGGTTCTGGTCGAGCAGGGTCAGCTTGCCCTGAGCCTCCAGCACCCGCTGGATCACGAACATCACGTCCGGGCGCCCCGCGTCGTATTCGTCGAACACCAGGGCCATCGGCCGCTGAATGCACCAGGGCAGCATGCCTTCGCGGAACTCGGTCACCTGCTTGCCGTCGCGCAGCACGATGGCGTCCTTGCCGACCAGATCGATGCGCGAGACGTGGCTGTCGAGGTTCACCCGCACCAGCGGCCAGTTCAGCCGCGCGGCCACCTGCTCGATGTGAGTGGATTTTCCGGTGCCGTGATAGCCCTGCACCATCACCCGCCGGTCGTAGGCGAAGCCGGCGCAGATGGCCAAGGTGG